>NZ_JBBNMZ010000001.1:0-277951 GCF_040098165.1 Collinsella sp. CLA-JM-H32 | reverse complement strand
CTTGCGAAAAACAAATCCAAGTTAGACCATTTCAAATGGTTCGATGTCTGCCCGGATGCGACACATCTGGTGTGTCCATCCTCGCAGTATCCGGTTCTCAAGGTGCACGCCCCGCGGCTGATCCGGTCCGACCGGGCCGCGCGGCAAGGAGATATATTGCCAGACCGGAGGGCCCCCGCGGGCGGGAATCGCGCACTCCATATTTTGTTCACAAATGAATAGAACCCTCAGTTGCTTCGCTGAGGCCGTATTCGAAGCAGCAGCTTCTGATATTGGCGATGACCAGCTGTTTTATGAGTATTGAGACATCGGTCATCTCTGGAGCGCTACTTTACTCCAAAGGCATCAGCTATTTGTTTCCCATCGGTAAAAGGCGGGTTTTGTTCGCCAAGCGTTCTTATATATAGATAGATACGGGTTCGAACCCATGAAAGGGCGACAAAAAAAGACAGCCAACCGAAGTTGACCGCTTTTCTGCAGCCCTCGTTGTCTATCCTCGCATCTCTCAGGTCTTCCGGAAATTCACAAGCAGTCTTAGGGTCAATTTGTTTCTGCTTTCAGAGACTTGTTTGAGAGTTTTTAAAGACAGTTCAAAACAATAAGCGAGACACCATAAAGCAGAGCAAGATGTGCCGGATAGAAAATGTAGAAGAAATATTTCAGCTTCAGCCCTCGCTTGCCATTATAAAGATTGATAAGCAACAACGAAATTATCGCGGCAGCAACATCAGGATTAAAAATATTAGCTGTAGTGAACTCAAATCCGCCGCCAATTATATGGCATGACGAAAGGAGCACTGCACATACTGCAGCAAAGAACATCTTAGCTTTGCT
Source organism: Collinsella sp. CLA-JM-H32 (assembly GCF_040098165.1). Classification (NCBI taxonomy): domain Bacteria; kingdom Bacillati; phylum Actinomycetota; class Coriobacteriia; order Coriobacteriales; family Coriobacteriaceae; genus Collinsella; species Collinsella sp. CLA-JM-H32. The sequence continues at coordinate 277,117 of NZ_JBBNMZ010000001.1, read as the reverse complement.
GTCGTGGAATAAATAGAATGCAGCCACAAGCAGAATGCCATACGCACCGCCATCCAGCTTAGTGTATTCAGCTGCCAGTGCTGTCAAAACAATCAGAGCAATTTCTGCAATGTGCCTCTTCCATTTTGAAAGACTTTGTATCTTTTCCAGAATAATCAAAAAGACCAAGGAAAGCAGGAGCTCATACATAACATTCTGTTGCCGAAGGTCAAATAGCTGCCCGGTTTGAACGAAATCGTATATGGGCTCCGCAATGATTGCGAAGACAAGCATATTTCGCAGGTACTTCTTTATGTCATGAGTATGCAAAAATCCCTCAACTATCAAAAAGCAAAATAAGGGAAATGCAATTCTGCCAAGAACATGAAGCACATCCGAAGCCTCGCTTAGAATCGCCCACTGCTCGTCTGATATCTGATTGTACGATGCGTGAGTCATGATTCCATTGGTCAGGACGATCCTGCTTACATGATCGAGAACCATCGAAATGGCCGCTATTATCTTTAATGTGCTGCCGCTAATTCCGTATCTATCTGTTTTCATTTTGTTTTCCTTTCGTTGGGTGGGCCGTCAGGGGTTCAGCCTGCTCCGCAGGCGGCCGCTGCGGCGCTTCGCGCCTTGCGCGCTGCGCTGGCAAACGCTCACGCGTTTACTCAGCTCCGCGCCCCGACGGGTTCGAACCCATGCCTTGGCAACAAAAAAGCGACCAACCGGAGTCGATCGCTTTCTATTCTATGGTGGGCCGTCAGGGGTTCGAACCCTGGACCTTGGGATTAAAAGTCCCCTGCTCTGCCAGCTGAGCTAACGGCCCGCGGGTGGCATTGTACCACGGTCTAGGACTATTCCCAACTCCATTGGCCGTTCTGGAAAATCACAACTTCACGTCCATCAGGCGTAATGCCCGTAATATCGATGTCGTCCGTGCCGATCATAAAATCGACGTGCGTGCTCGAGACGTTAACACCATGCTCCAGGAGCTCCTCTTTGGACATGTCGTACCCACCCTCGATGCATTCGGGGAAACCGACACCTAGCGCGAGATGGCAGCTAGCGTTCTCGTCATAGAGCGTATCGTAGAACAGAACACCACTTTCGCGGATCGGCGTGTTCTTGGAAATGAGCGCGACCTCTCCCAGGTGAGCAGCGCCCTCGTCAGTATCGATGATACTTGCGAGCGTTGCCTTGCCCACGCGGGCGTCGTAGCCCACCACGCGGCCGCCCTCGAACTTAATCCAAAAATCGTCGACTTTATTGCCGTGGTGGATGAGCGGCATGGCCGAGTACACGATACCGTCGGCGCGCATGCGATCGGGCGAAGTGAAGACTTCCTCGGTGGGAATGTTGGGGAAGAAGGGGTGCCCATCGGGCGTCTTGCCCTTGCCGCCGGCCCACTCGTGACCCTTCGTCATGCCAATCGTCAGATCGGTTCCATTTGCCGCGGTGTAATGCAGGCGGTCGAAACGATTGTCGTTCAGGAAACGCAGGTTCTTTTCGAATGCGGCGTCATGGAGTTCCCAGTCGCTCTCTGGGTCCTGGCCATCGGCGCGAGCGGTGTGCAGAATCGCATTCCACAGCTTATAGATTGCAACCTCATCGGCGTCTCCCGGGAACACCTCGCGCGCCCAAGCCACGACCGGAGCGCCGGCGATGCACCACGGATTGATGTTGTAATCCAGTCCACGGCGGAAAACTTTGCACTGCGTGTTCTTTGCCTTAGAAGCTGCAGCGGGCTTAGCGGGATCGATGCCCTTAAGGGCGGCGGGGTCCGCACCCTCGATAAAGATAAAGCAGGCACCGTCCTGGGCCAGGGAATCCAGCTGCAGGCGCTTCCACTCGGGCGTCTGCTCAAAATAGCTTTTCTCGACATGCTCGTACGTGAGCCTCGTCACGGCATCATCGGCCCAGATGACCGTCACGTGGCCGGCGCCGGCAGCATAGGCTTCCGCGACCACCACGCGCGCAAACGGCACGCACTCAACCGGAGACTGAACGACGACTTCCTGGCCGGGCTTAACGTTTACGCCCTTGCGGACGACCAGGCGCGCATAGTTTTTAATCTTGGGCTCCAGGGACTTCATACCCTCCAGGGCCTCTTCGACCGTCAGGGCAGCTCGAATCATGTGCCACTCCATCTATCTATAGAACAGTAAAAAGGCGCGCCGCAAAAACGACGCGCCTTATATCTTAGCGATAAGTATGTATGCAAACGCTACTTCTTCTTGGAGTCCTTCTTGTCCTCCTCGGCAGCTGCGCGCTCGATAAGAGCGTTGAGCTTGTTCTCGGACATGCCCTCGGCCTGCGCGCGGTACATGTTGCGCAAGGGACGAATACGAGCGAAGTCGTAGATAAAGTCACCCAGGATGATGACATAGGACAAAACGATGCCGACCATCTGGACAGGGCTGGACACCATGCCAGCGGGAGCGAAGTACAGCGAGGCCCAAATTGCCACGACGAGTACCATGCCAATGGCGAGCACAATCCACCAGATGCGACGGCGCTTGGTGTAGTCCTCGTCCTGCTTGAGGAGGATATTCGACACCGTATAGATGCGGTCCTCCTTGGCGCGCTGCTTAGCCTTGCGGGCGCGCTTCTCCTCTTTAGAGAGGCCCTCGAGGTTCTCGCCCTTCTCGAGCTCTTTGCGGCGTGCCTTAGACGAAGCCGGCACGACGCGAACGGAGCTCGCTGCTTGGCGGGCGGGCTTAGCAGATGCGGCAGACTTGCGCGCAACCCCGGTAACTTCGTGGGATTGCGTGCGCTTGTTCGTGGCGCTACGGGTACTCACTTATGCGTTCTCCTTCATGCTTGTGAACTGGGAGCCCGTGATGATCTGGAAGGCCTCGCGATAGCGCTCGGACGTGCCATCGATGACCTCGGCGGGCAGGTGCGGGGTCTCCCCCGTCATATCCCAGTTGGCCTTGAGCCAATTGCGGACGAATTGCTTGTCGTAGCTAGGCTGGATCTTGCCCTCCTCGTAGCTGGCAGCAGGCCAGAAACGGCTGGAGTCGGGCGTGAGGCACTCGTCGATCAGCGTGACCTTGCCATCGATGACACCAAACTCAAACTTGGTGTCGGCAATGATGATGCCACGGGTCGCGGCGTACTCGGCAGCGGCCTTGTAGATCTTGAGGGAAAGGTCACGAATCTGCGTGGCGATGTCCTCGCCCACGATCTCGCAGCAACGCTCGAACGAGATGTTCTCGTCGTGGTCACCGATCTCGGCCTTCGTGGACGGCGTGAACAACGGCTCGGGAAGCTTGGAAGCCTCGGTCAGGCCCTCAGGCAGCTGGATGCCGCAGACGGTGCCGTTCTCGTCGTAGGTCTTCTTGCCCGAACCGGTCAGATAGCCGCGGACGATACACTCGATAGGAATCGTCTGGGCCTTCTTAACCAGCATGGCGCGGCCAGCGAGGTAGTCACGATACTCAGCAAACTCCTCGGGGAAATCCGCCGGGTCGATGGAAACGAGATGGTTGGGGACGATGTCGGCAAACTTATCGAACCAGAATGCCGAGATGCGATTGAGCACCTCTCCCTTAAACGGAATCTCGTCGGGAAGAATGAAGTCGAACGCAGAAATGCGGTCGGTGGCGACCATCAGCAGGTTTTCACCGGCATCGTAAATATCACGAACCTTGCCACGGGAATCCGGACGACGCTCCATCGTTGTCACGTGAGTCACTCCTTACCTAAATACGACAGAAATGCGGGTTCTTTCCCGCATGTTTTCGCAAACTCGGAGCGGCAGGGACGCGGCCCCTCCTTCACCGAATAGCGAAAAGCTAGTGCTCCATTGTAGTAGATGCCGCGTCCGCCGTGTGCTCGCGGGGCAGATGAATTGTAAAAGTCGTACCCTTTCCAAGCTCCGACTCCACGGATATGTAGCCATGGTGACGCTCGACGATCTGCTTGGTCACGGCGAGGCCGACGCCCAGGCCGCCAGCTTCGCGGGCGCGGCTGGCATCGGCGCGCCAAAACCGCCCGAAAATGCGCGACAGATCGTCCTTGGCAATACCGATGCCGGTATCAGAAACGGCAATGCTGACGTGCCTGCGGTCACTGAGCACCGACACCACGACCCAACCGCCCTCGGGGGTGTAGCGCATGGCGTTGCTCATGAGGTTGATAACACATTGCGTGATCATGTCGGGATCGGCCTCGACGACATCGTCGTGCCCTTGGGTTTCATCTGCAAAGCGAAGACGAAGGTCACGGTCGGCAAACAGACGCTCCTGGCCGTTCACAATCGATCGCACGAACGGAACCATGTCCACCGGTTCTAGATTGAGCGGAGCCGTGCTGTTTTCCATACGCGATAGGTCGAGCATCTGCTGCACCAGACGAGCCAGGCGACGCGTCTCGGAAGCAACGGTCTCCAAATGCTCATCGTCGGTGGGATACACGCCATCCTGCATGGCCTCGACCGTTGCGAGCATGGCCATAAGCGGCGTGCGAAGCTCGTGTGCAACGTCTGAGGTCAGGCGCTTCTCGTGTTTCATATCCTTCTCGAGCGAGGTGGCCATCTCATCGAAGGTCTCACCCAGCTGATCGATCTCGTCATCACCGCGCAGCCCCGTGCGAGCCGACAGGTCGCCGTCACGGATTTGCTTTGCGGTACTGGTGATGCGATGAATCGGTTTGGTGAGCATGCGCGACACGAGCGATCCGATAACGACCGAAATGCAGATTGCAACAACCGCGGCGAGGGCCATGGCGTTAAAGGTCTTCTCCCTAAACGCAGAGTCCGCCTTGGTGAGCAGAGCGTCGGAGCCGATGGCCCACAGCTTTACCTGTCCGACATGCTCGCCGGAAGACGTTACAATCTCGACGTTAGCAACGCTATCGGAGTCGGTTGGAGCAGACGAGACCGGGCTATGCGATGCCCTCTTGCCGCTCGTGTCGTCGGTCGTAGCCTGGTTTTCGCGTACATCGGCGGTGGCGCTTGCCGAGGGCCAGGAATCGTCATAAACGATCACGCCCTTTTTATTGACGACCTGCATGCCCAGATCGTCGGAAACCAAACTCGACGTTGCGACCGTGCGCAGTTCTCCCGCGGTCCAAGAGCCGTTTTCCTCATATGAGGTCGCCAACTTCTCGGCAGCGGAATTTGCGATTTCGACGATATTGGAGCGTGTGTAATCCGAAAAGACCGTGCCCCACACAACAGAGACAACGCCCACCAGCACCAATACCGTCATGAGCGATGTCAGAGCAAAAGCAAGTGCCATGCGCGAGGGATAGCTCATCGTTGGCCGTGAATCGGAACGAGGCGTGTTCCAACTAGCCTTGGAACCCGCCTCGCTCTCCTGCTTGTGCTTTTGTCCGATTTCAAAGCGCGCAGGTGTCATATGTGATTTCCCTATTTCTCGTCCGACTTATCGGTCTTGGCCGGAGCCTCGAAGCGATAGCCGACACCATGGACGGTGTAGAGCCACTTGGGCTTCTTGGGATCATCGCCCAGCTTGGCGCGAAGATTCTTCACGTGGCTATCGATGGTGCGCTCATAGCCCTCAAAGTCATACCCGAGCACTTTCTCGACCAGCTCCATGCGGTTATACACACGGCCGGGATGGCGGGCAAGCGTGGTGAGCAGCTTGAACTCGGAAGCCGTCAGGTCGACTTCCTTGCCCTCGACCAAAATCTTGTGGCCCGAGATGTCAATGACCAGATCGCCGAAGTCGAGTACCTCGACGGCGGGCTCGTCGGCCTGATGGGCACGGCGGAACAGAGCGCGAACGCGGGCGACGAGCTCGCGCGGTGAGAACGGCTTAATCAGATAGTCGTCGGCGCCAAGCTCAAGACCGATAATACGGTCCTCGATCTCGCCCTTAGCCGTCAGCATGATGATGGGGACATCCGAGGTATCGCGAATGGTGCGGCAAACGCGCTCGCCGGGAATCTTGGGGAGCATAAGGTCAAGCACGACCAGGTCGAACTGATGCTTCTCGAACTCCTCGATCGCGGACTGGCCGTCGCCGACGCCCACAACCCAGTAGCCTTCGCGCTCGAGATAGGCAGCGACGGCGTCACGGATTGCCTTCTCATCCTCGACCAGCAGAATCTTTTTTGCATCTGAAGCCATAACACGGCCCCCCTGTCTCAATTAGCTAAGAACAAGCCCATTTTAACGCACCTGAGCCCGCCGGATGCCGCTATGACGCGGCAGCTCGGCGGGCGGTACTCACAATTACAACGCGTTTATTCCCCTGTTGGCGCCTTTTTAACCCCTCTAAGCTTAAAGAGAGAATAGGCGTGCAGTGACCGTCTCTGGTATACCCTGGCTGTTGCGCACCGTGGCGTACGTAAGGAATGAGTCCGATTTTCCCGCCGTAGCTGGATAATCGCCATACTCCAAAGCGCGGTCGGGCGACAGCAGCGAGCCATAGGTCTTGGCAGAGGTGTCGATCAGGAAATGCGATGCCTGTACCTTAACAAGGTATTTATTCTTCTTGCCAGCCGCACATGCGAGCGGCTCACGGGACAGGAAGAGATACGGCCCTCCCTCATTACCGATATACGTGCCCATGTTGCCCAGGCTGCCCACGCCACTATAGGCCGCCTCGATAGAAAACACGAAGGTATCGCCCATATATACGGCCTCGAAAGGCGAGACTGACGAGGGAAGGACTAGCTGGGCACGTTTGGTGTTGTTGCCGTCGGTCAAATCGATTGCCGTTATGCCGTAGTAGACGCCCTCGTCGTTGCGGACACGCGGCGAGATGGTCAAAATGCCGTCGCTCGCGCGCGGGGCCGATGCAAAGCGACCCGTCGATTTCCAAATTGTCTCGGCCTTGGATTCATCAAGCGAGCGACGATAGCAAAACGAATCGCTACTCGTTTTATTGCCACCTGCCGAGGGCATTTTATACCAGATGACTGATGACCCGAACGCCGTAAACAGCGGCGGATCATAGTCCTTGCCACCTCGATCGAGCTCAACCACGTCGCCAGAGAGCGAAGCGCCCGACAGATTTTGACCGTAGAGCTTCCACGATGAATTGGCAAAGTTCATCTCAACCCACGCGAATACGCTGTCGCCGGCACGGACATCGTAGAATGCATATCCCGTGCCCTCGATAGGATCCTCGATTAATGTGGTAAGCGAGCCATCGCCCAGGTTGAGCACACCGAGTGTGTTGGCGTGCAGTGCCGATGCGGGCGCCATCATTGCCGCGGCGTAATCGCCGTCGCAGTAGTACAGCAGCGTACCCAGAGGCAGCGTCCACGACGCCGCCGGCTCAAGATCGATGTCGACTGCCTCGTACTCATCCGTAATCGAGATGATTTTGGAATCGTCCTTGATAACCTGCGGCTCGCCGGCGGCATCATCGCTGGTACCCGTTTTTTTCGAGCATCCGGCAAGCACCGTGGCAGCGCCCGCGGCAGCCCCACCGAGTACAAAGCCGCGACGCGATATTCCGTTCTTGATGTGATCGGCGATACCCATTAGGCGATCTCGGCGCGAGCGGCCTCGATAGCGCGCGTAAGCTGGTCGGCGCAGGAGGTCTTTTTCATACCGCAGGTATTACCGGCGAGAACCTCGATTACGCGATCGGCGGGAGCGCCCTCGACCAGCTTGGAGATAGCCTTGAGATTGCCGTCGCAGCCGCCGGTAAACTCAACGCCCATCACCTTGTTGCCGTCATCGGAAAGGTCAAGGTGAATATTGCGAGCACACACGCCCTGAGGCTTGTAATCAAACGAAATCATGCGATCCCCTCTCAGAATGTTATTCGAGACGACTATTATCCCCGTCTTTCCCTAAATGCAACGAGGCGCTTTGCCGGCAACACACATTACCAGCAAAGCGCCCTAAAAAGCTAACGTTATGCCCGAACCTACTCGAAGCTCAGCTGCTCCAGACGATCAAAGACCGTGTCGATACGGGTGAGGAAGTCCCACGGATCAAAGATCTCGTCGAGCTTCTCCTGGCTGACGGTGCAGCGCGGGTCGGCCTCGAGACGCTCCTTAAAGGTGGGGCCGGAGACACAATCCTGTACCTCGTGCCAGGTTGCCATAGCGTTCTCCTGCACAATGGCGTACGCGTCCTCGCGGGTGATGCCCGTGTCGACGAGGGCGAGCAGTACCTTGGAAGAGAAGATGAGGCCGCGGGTCTTATTGAGGTTGGCCATCATGCGGGCGGGATACAGCTGCAGGCCGTCGATAACGCGGATGAGGCACTGGAACATGTGGTCGAGGGCGATGAAGCTATCGGCCTGGGCGACGCGCTCGGCAGAGGAGTGCGAAATGTCACGCTCGTGCCACAGGGCGACGTTATCGAAGGCGACCTGGGCGTTGGACTTCACGACGCGCGACAGACCGCAGACCTTCTCCATGGTGATGGGATTGCGCTTGTGCGGCATGGCGGAGCTACCCTTTTGGCCCTTACGGAACGGCTCCTCGGCCTCGAGCGTATCAGTCTTCTGCAGATTGCGGACCTCGGTAGCGATGCGCTCGCAGGTGGCTGCGGTGGTGGCGAGAACGCCGGCGAGATAGGCGTGATGGTCACGGCTGATAACCTGCGTGGACAGAGGATCGTGGACCAGGCCCAGGTGCTCGCAGACGTACTCCTCGACGAACGGCTCGATGGAGCTGTACGTGCCGACAGCGCCCGAGATAGCACCGAAGGCAACATTCTTGCGGGCGTCCTCAAGACGATCCAGATCGCGCTTGAGCTCCCAGGCCCAAGAGCCAAACTTCATGCCGAAGGTCATCGGCTCGGCGTGGATGCCATGAGTGCGGCCGGCACAGAGCGTGTTGCGCTCCTCAAAGGCGCGACGCTTGCAAATCTCGCCGAGCTTCTTGACGTCCTCGATGATTATGTCGCAGGCCTGGGTGAGCTGGTAGCACAGGGCCGTGTCGCCCAGATCGGAGCTGGTCATGCCATAGTGAACCCAGCGGCTGGGCTTGGGGTCGCCCTCGGGAACATCGGCATCGATGTATTCCTTCATGTTGGTCAGGAAGGCAATGACGTCGTGGCGCGTGACTTCCTCGATCTCATCGACCTTCGCCTTCTCAAAGTTGGCATGGTCGCGGATCCACTGGGCCTCGTCTTTGGAAATACCGATCTTGCCGAGCTCCGCCTGGGCCTCGCAGGCCAGAACCTCGATCTCCTGCCAAATGGCGTACTTGTTCTCGAGGGAGAAGATGTGTCCCATCTCCGGGCGGGTATAGCGATCGATCATAGCGGCTCCTTTTTGGTTATTGGCACGTTGGTCGTAACCCAACCATTGTACCGTGCGCAGATGTAAGTATGGGCAGCAGGCATTAACCTAACATTTTGGAATTGGAGCGGGCATGGGGACGTCCGCGCATTTGCTTCGCAAATCCGCACCGGCTGCGGCGACACGCCCGGACCTACACCCATGCGCGGGCAAAATGGGTTGAATCTGACGCCCCCGGCTGTCTCCCGTGCTCGATGGAGTGGGCAACGGGACGTCTGCGTATTTGCTTCGCAAATCCGCACCGGCTCCAGGCGCCTGTCGGCGCCTTCGCCTGCTCGCTACAAACGCTTCGCGTTTGCTTTACGCTCGCACCCTGTCGGGTTCGAGTCCTGGCGCTTTATTGAAAAAAGCACGGCACCGTAATGGTGCCGTGCTTGTGCTTCTAGCTGGAGCGGGCAACGGGACTCGAACCCGCGAGTGTCAGCTTGGGAAGCTGATGCCTTACCACTTGGCGATGCCCGCATATGTGGGGGATAGTATAACGCGGTTGTCTTGTTCGATACAAGGGTGGCGATGCTTGTTTTAGCTATGGAGATTCGTTTGAAAATCGCGTCAATTGTGGAGATGAGGACCTTTGACCTCCTGTTCTCCCTATCTTCTACCTGCACTTTTGCTTGATTGTTATATTTGAGCTCAATTTGTCAGGAATTGGGCAAGCTTTTGGTCAGCCTTTGGTACTTACCCGCATGAACCTCGGGGGTAGCCTCATCCTACGCGTCGCAACCTCCCCATGCGGCGCACGAGGGATAAGGAGCAGCCATGTCCAACGCACCCACGCACTCTGTCCACAGCGCAATCGCAACAGGTCCGCTGCTCCTGCTCCTCTTCCTGCTTTTCGGCTGCCTGGCACCGGGAGCCGCATTTGCCGTCGATGGCTACGACCAGCTCGGCTTCCGCACTATTAGTGATGATTGTGGGCCCTTCTTCATCGGCAAGTATGAAGCTCAAGACGCCTCGATTGCCTACTGCATGAACCAGGAGCGCCCCGGCCCCACCAAGCCGGGCGGCCCATGGCTCAACTTTGATCAAGGCTGGGTGTGGCTCGACGACGAGTTCGCGGCAATCGTTTGTCACGGATATCCTACCGCCACGTCGTTTGGCGGTTACCATCTTTCACCCGATCGCGCCCGCGCCGCAACCCAGCTTGCCGTATGGATGCTCAACGGCACTACCCATGTCGACGGTACCTACTCCTACACGACCGCTCAGGGCAAAACCAAGAGTGGGCACTTTACCGCTGACAATGAAGTCGTGGCGGCGGCGCGGTGGCTCCACGACAGCGCAAAATCAGGAAGCATCAAAGCCGCACCGCACCGCGCGCGGCGCTATCTAGGAACCGTATCGGGCGGCAGCAGACGTCAAGACATGCTCTATGTACTGCCGGCGGTCTCTGTTTCCTTCCAAAAGCAGTCTGCAAACGCTGCCATTACCAGCGGAAACAATACTTATCAGTTTGACGGGGCAACATTCGATATTTTTGAGAGCGCCAGCGGCGCGCGTGTCGGCACCATCCAGATGGACAGCAACGGTCGGGCGCAAGCAACTCTTCTGCCCAACACTGCATACTACCTAGTTGAAACGAAGGCGCCGGCCGGCTATGTCCCCCGTCGTAATCGCATCGCCTTTACCACGGGGAATGACGGTGGACAGGTCGCCATTGATGAACAGCCCGGCATCATCAACCTGCATATCGTAAAACTCGATGCCGCGACGAATGCCGGCCCCCAGGTGGGTTCTTCACTCGCAGGAGCAGAGTTCACGTGTGTGTCACAATCAACCCCTGGATGGGCGCAAATCCTCACGACCGACGAAAGCGGTCGGGCCACCCTCGCCGATGTCCCCTTAGGAACCTTTACCATCTACGAATCAAAAGCCCCCGAGGGCTACCTGCCATCCAACGACAGCTGGACCTATACCGTCGGAGCCGACCAGCTCGGCGATTCAGGCGTGGTCGAGATCGAATCTCGCATTTCCGATATCCCCATTGCGTTTGACCTTGAGATTTCCAAATTCAAGGATTACGGCAATAGCGACCAATCCGGCCTGGAGCAGCCGGCGGGTGGTATTGTCTTTGAGGTTGTCAGCAACAGCTCTCAGCAGGTTGTTGGCACACTGACCACAAACATCTATGGCTTTGCCTCCACCAAAGACCAGCCCGAAGCATGGTTCGGCACAGGTAAGCGACCCGCCGGTGTCCACGGAGCCGTCCCATACGACCGTGCCGGCTACACGGTTCGCGAGGTTCCGGAAACCGTCCCCGAGGGTTTTAAACGTGCAGGGGAATGGACCGTCGGGGCCAATCAGATTTCCAACGGCGCCGAGCTTCAATATATCGTGGACAACCACGCTCTGTCGACGCATCTCCAGATTGTAAAACGCGATGCCCAAACAGGCGCTTCCGTTCCACTAGCCGGATTCACCTTCCAACTCCTCGACAGCAATCACGAATCTGTCTCACAAACTTGCTGGTATCCAACACATAACGTAATGGACACCTTTACGACTGACGCGACCGGGACCGTCACACTGCCCGAATCGCTCGTGCCGGGCACCTATTATGTACGCGAAACCTCGGCCAAAGAGCCCTATCTTGTCGGCGAGGAGATCGAGGTAAACATACCCGCCGACATGAACCTAACGCCCGTTGCAATCGCCTCGTATTATGACCACGCCGCGACCGGAAACATCAGGATCGTTAAAACCGATGCCGTAGACGGCAGCAGCCTCGCGGGCGCCGTCTTTGAGATCCGTGCCTCGGGTGATATCGTGCGCCCCGACGGTAGCATTGCCGCGCTCGACGGTGAGACTGTCGCTACCGTCACGACGGATGAAACTGGAGAAGCACGCGCGGACGACCTCCCGCTGGGATCTGGCACCGCACGCTACGAGGTTGTCGAGACTCAAGCGCCGGCAGGCTTCTTACTTGATCGGACATCCCATATTGTCGACCTTACTTATGCCGACCAGAAAACACCCGTTGTAGAAGCACGGCTTAACGTATCCGACGATTACACCAAGGTTGATATCTCCAAGGTCGATGCAAGCGGTGAGCAGGAAGTGGAAGGCGCACAGCTCACCTTATATGGTCCCGATAAAACCGAAATAGACTCCTGGACCTCATCCGACAAGCCGCACCGCGTCGAACATCTTGCACCCGGCACCTACTCGTTGCGCGAAATGATGTCTCCGCGGACCTATGACCTTGCCGAGGAGATAACGTTTGAAATATAAGATACGGGAGAAGTCCAATCCGTCGCGATGAAGGATGCGCCCATCGAGATCAAGGGGCAGGTCGACAAGCGTCAGGAAGTTGTCCAACCTATCGAAAAGGGCCTGTTGGCTAACGGCGATGGTAAAAACCGCGCCAGGACGCAAACCAATAGTGATGGGCTTTTCTCCTATATCATCGATGCTCGAAACGATTCCGCTACTTGGGTTGATGAGTTTACGATTACCGATGATCTTGAGTGCGCCAAAGACGGCACGGCGAGATTCATCTCAATCGAAACCCCCGTCGCCATCGGCGACCTCAACGGTCTGTGCAACGTGTGGTATCGCACGACGCCGTTGGACTCGACAGACGTCGATGAACCGGCGAACGCGACACTTGACGATGGGCACGAAAATCCTTGGCTTGAGTCCGACGAAGTAAAAGAGCCTTGGTGAGGACTGTCGCCTCGTCGATTACGACGGCTGGCGCCTCTGGAAGGCGGATGTCTCGACCACGGAATCCACCACACTCGAGGCGGAAGAGCTCGACCTTGCATCCAATACCGTCGTAACGGGCATTCGAATTGAATACGGTGCGGTAGCCGCCGACTTTACGACTCGAAGCGATGCGGATTCTTGGACCCGCGATGATCTCAAAGATGAGCACGACGACCTTGACGATGCCAAAGCAATCCTTGACACAGACGCTCGGGGCGCAGTCGTGCACATGCAGGCAACGTCGGCTTATACGCCCCAAACCGCACTCACCAACAGCGCGCGCGTCGATCTTTGCCGCAACGGTGGCGGCGATAAACTTGAGTCACATGACGAGGACAGCGTCATTCAACGCTGTACCCTACCGCAGGACCTACCGGCAACAGGATCAGTTCCCATCGCCGCTTGCATCACCGCGCTCCTGACCTCGGGTGCCGCAGCCCTATGGTTCGCTCGCCTTAGGTCGATCCCAAAGAAGCGCTAGCGCGATGAAAAAGCGGGCGAGCCAGTCCCCTGGCTCGCCCGCTTTCAATCATTTAAATCGCCGCATCTACTCTGCAGACGAAGATCCACCATCAACGATTGCCTGCTCGGACTCAGGAATCCCATCGGCACCCGTACTCTGTTCTTGCTCCACCTCTTCGCTGATTGCGGAGGCGGGGGTCGAGCCCTTTGCACCCACGATGTAGGCAGCCCCAAATCCTAACGCAATGGCAATCAAGGTCAAAATCACGTAGACAGGCCAATGGCGCTTAATATACGAAAACACGTTGACTCCTTAGAGCTCCGTCTACGAACGGCGGATAACCTCGGTCACGACCTCGGATACCGTAGCAATGTTCGTCGGGTTGACATTGTGGGGCAGGTCGTCCTCGGTACGAGCGCAAGCCAGACGCGTGCCGTCCACGCCGGCGATGGTAAGGGCTCGGCGGCTCGCCTCGAGCGCAGCATAGGCATCGGTCTTGGCATAGGGCATCTCGAGCGCGCCACAATCGACATGGAACGACTTGCAGGCCTTGCTGACCAGGTTCATGATGCGGCGATCGCCCTTGAGCAGTTGTTGTTCGCCCTCGACCGTCACCACCGAAAGCCTACCGGCGCCGACGGATTCAAGATTGATAAAGAATACGCCGCGGAGCTTATCGCGATGCGAAGCCAAGAAGGCCTTCATGCCAGCGCCATCACAATCCGAGGCGCCCGTTGCCACAAACCAGATATCGTGACCGAGCAGCTCATCATCGCCCATAGAGGCGACAGCCGAGAGCATATCTTCGGAAGAAGCGCCATCGGAAGACGTAGCGCCACCCTTCCAGCCATCGTTATCGTCCTCGAAGTTATCCCACGAACCGATACCGCGACCGGACTTCTTGGCATCGTAATCGTCTTCGACGCCCAGCCAGTCACTCATGCTGTCCTGCTCGTTTTTCTTTTTACGGTCGAACAGACCACCCAGGCCGCGCTTACGAGACTTGGGTGCCGCCGGGGCGGGAGCCGAAATGGTCTCGATCGGCTGTGCGCCCGACGCAACGGGCATAGGAGGCGCAACGGGTGCCGATGTGGGTTCGGGGCCCTGGGCAGTAGCAAAGGGATCGTTGACCTGTGCGGAGGGGTCGGGAAGGTCGAACAGCGACGTGCGAGACGCAACGTTTGCCTGCTTCATAGACGGCAGCGACGGATCGGGGACCGAAGCCAGCGGAGACGAGGAAGGTGCAGGCGACGGTGCCGACGCCGGATCGGGAACATTCATCTGCGGGCGCGGCGATGCCTGGGAGGAAATCTGGGCCATAAGGGAATCGACCGTTTCGTCCTGGGTGGGAGCGACATTGGCAACCGTGGCACCGGAACCACTCGGGGTCGGCATGGTGAAAATCTGCGTGGAATAAGGCCTCGACTCATCCGTCTCGGGAGTCTCGGAAACCGCAGGCACTTCCTCCTGCTCGACCTCGGTCGAATCATCTTGCTCGGCTGCCGCGTATTGCTCTTCGTCAGAGTTGGCCTCGACGGGCTCGTCCTCGGCGGCATCTTGGATTTCGGCAGCATCAACAGGCTCGTCATCGCCTGCCGCGTCGCCCTGCTCATCGGAAACAGGAAGGGGCTCGGCAATCGCGGTGCCCTGTTTTTCAAACGTTATCGTGGAATCGAACTGCGCGGCATCAAACGACATGGTGCTATCGACGTGCTGCTGAGCCTCGAAAGACGTCGTCGCTTCAACAACATCCGCGGACGCCGGTTGCTGGGACTCAAAGGACGTTGTAGCTTCGGCGGCTTCGACGGGCGCGGACTGCATAGCCTCGTTCTGCTCGAACTCTTGCGCCGCGAGCTCACGTGCCGCCTCGGCTGCCTGCTGCTGAGCGATAGCCTCCTGCTCGGCAGCCTCGCGTGCGGCAGCGCGCTTCTCCTCGAAATCGTCGACAAATTTCTTGCCCTTTGCAAACGCACCCTTAAAGAAGTTGGAAGCGCTGGCGCCAATCGACGAGAACGCGGATGCAATGTCGGCATGCGGCGTTGCCGCGGGAATCTCGGCCGAGAAATCAGTATCGCTCTCGTAAGACACGCGCCTCGGCTGTTCAACGTAATCGTCGTCAGACTCGTCCGCAACGTCTTGCGCCGGCGCGGCGGGAGCCAAAATGTCCAGTCCTGCCGCGGGATCGAACGCGGACACTGCCTCGGGCTCGGCAACGGCAGCGGTAACCGCGGCAGACTCATCATCCGCAGTGACAACGGGCGCAGGCTCGGGCTCAAACGTCGGCTCCTCGCCCTCCTCGTAATCGAGCGTGCAGGACTCGGGAAGCATTCCGAGCGCACGGATGGCATCCGAACCAAAGCGGATGTTGCCGGCGGCGTTGCGATAGAGCTCGGGCTCGGCAGGCTCCTCCGCCGGCTCGGCAGCGGGAACCCCGTCATTGAACTCTTCGGCCTGGACAGCCTGATTCTGATCCTCGGGCACGATAGCGCCGATCAGCGTCTCGTCGGCAGACGCACCCTCAAAGCCCTCGATTTGCTCGTCGAAAGCCTCACCCTGTTCGGGCTCGGTCTGAGCGTCGGGAGCAATCGGCTGACCGAACTCGTCCTCGGCGTAGGTAGGCTCTTCATACTCGATGGTGTTACCGTAGTCGTTTTGCTGCTGGGCCGCGGCATACTCCGCCGCCGCGCGCGCCATTTCCTCGGCACGACGCTTCTGCTCCCCAAAATAGGTGTCGAACGGAACATCGTCGGGAAACTCGTTTTCGCCCTGGAAGGGAGCAACGTTGTCCATAACGCCGAGCATAGCGGCGACAGAGGACTTGTTGCACACCGCGCCGGACGTATAGGGAAGAATATGGCGGTTAGAGATGATGTTTGCCGCGTTGGCAAGTGCAACGAGGGAAGCGAGGATCGCGACAATCCACAGCAGAACCTTGAGCGCGCCGGGGAGCGGCAGGATACGCAGGATGGCAACGGCAGCGGGGGCAACCGTGGCAACGGGCAACAGCTTGGCGATGAGCGCACGATACGAAGCATAGGGCTCGCGGGCGAGCAGCTCAGCACGGGGAGAGTCGTAGTGTGCGACAACGACCACCGGGCGGTTGCGCGGAGACGCGAGCGGGCCCGAGGCCTTGTGGTAGGCGATGACATTTTGGCTCACGCCCGTCTTGCCCAGGCGCGAAACCACGGGGTGGCCCGTGCGTTCGAGCACGTAAAGAACGGCGCCGACAATGGCCAGCAAGGTGCCGACCAAGCCGATACCGCCGCCGATGCCCATCAGCAGGGCGCCGGCAAACGCAAGAATACCGGTAACGGCAAATGCCAACCTACTGGGCGCCGGGGCATTGAACTCCTGAACCTCGGGGTCAAAGCCGTGGTTGCGGAAGATCTGAGCGATATCCTCGGCAGCCAAGCGCTCTTCTTCGCTGCATGCCGGCGTAATGCCGGTGTTCTGCAGCAGGTGGTTAATATAGTTCTGGGTGTTCGCCATGTGCGCTCCACATCCATAATCCGACAAATAGGCCCAATGCATGCACATTAGAACCGTATATAGTCGAAAGTATACCCCGAGCGAGCGCAAACGACCGAATTCGGGCCATCTTAACGCCTCGAGCGGACAAGGATATAGCCTAATCTCCATATCGGACTAAAATCATGGCAGCAAACCACCTTCTCATGCGAGGATTCTATGACGGCAAGCGACGCGACCGCGACAATTAAAAAGGGAAGTTCGGAGCCCAGTTTCGATAAAACGGCTCAGCGCATCCTCAATCTTTTCTTTGTGCTCAATAGCTCCCCCGAACCGCTGACGACCGAGCAGATCGTCTTGGATTCCGACCTGGGATATGGCTCGGGCAATATCGACTCGGATAAGCGCAAGTTTCGACGCGATCGTGACAAGCTGCTCGAACGCGGCATCTTAATCAAGGAGGTTCGCCCCACCGGCGCGCAGGAGACCGAGGAAAGCTCGTGGACAATCGACCGCGAGCACACGTTTGCGGCAGGCGGCCTCATTACCGCAGACGACGCCGATATCCTGCTCAACGCCATCGACCAGACACTAGCGGCCGGCTCATCCACTTTTGCCGCACCGCTTGCCGATATTCGCTCCAAGATTGCCTATCTCACCGGCAGGACGACGGTAGACGAGGCGCCGATCAGCCGCTCTCCCACCGTCGATGCGGTTTGGAGCGCCTTTGCCGAGCGATGCGCGCTGCGATTTTTATATCAGAACGGACGCGGCGAGCAGAGAGAACGTACCGTCTACGTCTACGGCATGTTCGAGCGCGAGGGCGCGGCTTACTTCTGCGGCCTCGACAACGTCACCGACGACATCAGGACATTCCGCTGCGACCGTATCGTTCGCGCTTGGCGTCCTTCGAAGGCCTACGTCATCCCCGCGGACTTCAACCTCAGCGACTACCTGTTCTTTGAATTCGATTTTGCCGACCGACCGCCCGTTGCAGCCACGTTCTCATTCGCCCCTCAGACGCAGATCGATATGATCAACGGCCTCACGCGCGGGCGAGGTGAGCTCGCACACACCGATGCGGGATGGACCTGGACCGTTGACGTGCGTGACCTTGAAGCCGCCGCCTCATTTTGCATGGCCCACGCCGTGGACGGCATGAGGCCCGTGGCCCCCAAATCGCTCAAGCAGGCGTGGAACCGCCTCATTGAAAGGACGGTGCACGAGCATGCCCGTGCGTAAACTCACCAGCGAGCAGAGACTCTCGCGCGCCATCGACATCATGGAGGCCCTCTACGCCGCCGGCGAGAGCGGCATGACACGAGCCGAGATTTGCAGCCGCTTTGACATCACAGGGGTGTCGCTCGACGAGATTCTCGAGATCGTCTCGACGCTCGCGGACCGAGAATCGGGCGCGCGCATCATCTGCGAATGCCGCGGCGAGCGTGTGGTCCTCACCGGCGACGCCGGGCGTGTTCTACCGTTGCGCCTGAGTGCCGCCGAGGGCGCTGTGCTCAACCACGAACTTGAATCGTTGGGGATCGAGCCACAGACGGCAGCCCGGATTCGGCATGCTCTTCTACCCGAAGAGCTCGGCTATAACCAGCGCGTCTTTGACACCGTCAACCACGGGTCGCACTGGCAGCAGCTGAGCTGCGCCATTCAGGACGGCGTTCGCTGCCGCATCTCGTATCGCTCGATGGACGATGCACGGCCACGCGAGCGTCTGGTCGACCCCTTGCGCATTACGGCAAACGGCGACCAAACATACTTGATTGCCTGGGACATCGCAGCCGATGAGCAGCGCACCTATCGCATGGATAAAATCGAGGGACTCACCTTGACGGAAGACTCCGTCGTGTCTCACGCACCGGACGTCGCATCCCTCCACGATTCCCTTGCCCGGACGCAGCGTAGCGCAAAGCTCTTGATGCCATTCGATATGGCGGAACATCTGGACTGGGCCGGCATCACCCTAATCGAGCGCAGCGGGGCAGACATGGCAATGGTAACCGTGCATTACGGCTCCGAGCGTTGGCTACTGAGCCAGGTAATCGCAGCGGGCGGAGCCATCCGCATCTTGGATGACCCCGCCCTGTCAAAGCGTCTGTGCGATATGGCAAAAACCCTCGTTTGTCCGCTTTAGCGCCGCCGCTCGTGGCGTGCACGCCACAGTTGCAGATAGTGCCCGATCTGCGCCGATTCGATGCGCTGGTAGGAACTCGTGGGCAGCGACGTTAAGAACTTCTTTCCGTAGCCCTTCGTCACCAGGCGCGGGTCGGCCAGAATCAGCACGCCGCAATCGGTCGACGAGCGGATAAGGCGGCCAGCCGCCTGCTTGACCTCGAGCACCGCCTCGGGCAGCGAATAGCGCGCCCAAGCGCGGTCTTCGCGCAGGTTGCGCTCGCACGAGAGCGGGTCCGTGGGGCTCGAGAACGGCAGCTTGGGAATGATGACGCAGCGCAGTGTCTCGCCGCTGGCGTCGAATCCCTCCCAGAAGGCCTTAAGAGCAAAAAGCGACGAGGTCGGCTCGTTGATAAACCGGTCGCGCAGGCGACGAGGAGATGAGTTGCGCTGCTGGCAGTTGAGCTCCAGACCCGCACGGGCCATCTTGGGCTCAACGCGGGCGTACAGGTCTTCCATGTCGCGCCGATTGGTAAACAGTGTGAGCACCGATCCGCCCATGGCAAGATGGGCGTCGACCAGCACGCGCTCGAGCGCCGTAAGATAGCTTTCACGATCGCGCGGATCGGGTATATCGCCCGCAACGACTACAGCCATGTTCGAATCAAAGTCGTAGCTCGAGTCCAAGTGCAGCGATGAGGATGTCGAAGCACCGATGCGATCGAGGCCGACCGCGTGGTTAAAGTGTTCAAAGCTTTTGGACACCGTCATGGTCGCCGAGGCAAAGATAGCCGTGTGAACCTCGGGCAGCCACTCGGTTGCCAAGGCCTCGCCAATGTCGATGCGCTCTGCGGTCATTGACTCTCCGCCGGCACGCAACCTGCGATTGATCTGCAGCGAATACACGTAGTGTTCATCGGTGCCGTCAATGATGAGTTTGAGGTTCTCGGCCAGCTCGTGCAGGCGGCGCGAGATATCGCCCAGGTCGACAACAACCTCGGGCTTGTCGGCGGCGACAGCCTGCACCAGCGCGTCGACGCTCTTGTCAGCTTGTTCCAATGCATCGATGGCAGCGTAGGCCGACTGTAAGAAATCATGCCAGTCGTCAGATTCGCGCAGCTCGGGGCCAATCCATAGATTGGCATTGTCATAACCCCCACGGGCACGGCGGCCGAGCTCGCGAACGCCATCGAACACGTCGGCGATTGCCATGCTCGCGCGCGCAACCGTCGACGTCGCCTTGGCAGTAAGGCCCAGATAGAGCGTAGAGCCCTCGGAGGTTGCCAAATCACGGGAAACCTGGCTTAGCGCACCGGTGCTCGAGCCACCCAGGCGCTCAAACAGAACGCGTGATTCGTCCGCCGACACCACGCGCGCCCACTGACGGCGCGCCTCGCGCTCGATGGAATGGGCCTCGTCGATTACCCAATGACGAATCGGAGGTAAAATCCTGCCCTCGGCCGCGACATTGCGGAACAGCAGGGAATGGTTGGTGACCACCACGTCGGCATGCGCTGCACGACGGCGAGCGCCGTGGACCAAACATTTATCAGGGAAAAACGGGCAGAGGCGACGAGCACACTCGCGCGAGGCCGTCGTAAAGTCGGGGCGGTTGACGCTGCGCCACCGAATGCCGAGCGAGTCGAGGTCGCCATCGGCTGATTGGCAGACGTACGCCATAATGACCGCGACCGCCGTGAGCGTGTCCGCCGGATCGCGCTTGGTGGTAATCTCGACCTGGCCGCGGCTCATGCGCTCAAGCTTGCGCAGGCACGGATAGTGGTCATAGCCCTTGAGAGCGCAAAATGACAGGCCACCGTCCAGTTGCTCGGCAAGTTTTGGCAGCTCATGGTACATGAGCTGGTCGGCAAGATTGTTCGATTTGGTCGCAATACCAACCGTGATGTTGTTACGGCGTGCTGCCTCGGCAAAAGGCACCAGATAGGCCATCGATTTGCCGACGCCCGTGCCCGCCTCAATTACACGATGAGTGCCCGTGACCAGCGCATCGCAGACCTCGAGCGCCATCGCGATCTGCTCATCACGCGGCTCGTAGGTGGGATACATGCGATTGACCAGGCCACCTGGCGCATAGTCTGCCTCAATCTCCTCACGACTCGGCATCTTGAGTACCGGCAGTTCGTCGGCGTCCACCCGATCGTCGGCGCGATCGGCCTTGAGAACGTCAGCACGAGCGGCGCTGAGAGAGAAGATAGAACCAGGGTTCTGCCCCGCCAAGAATGAGAAGATTGGACGATAGGACCAAGGCACGTCCGGATGCATGTCGGCTAGGCGCGCCATGAGGCCCTGGGGCAAGTCGGTGAGTGCCACGAGCAACACGCGCCATACGCCACACAGGGCGTCGACGTCGGCATTGGCACGGTGTGATACCGAGTCACAGCCAAACAGATCGGCCATAAAAGACAGCTTGTGCGAGGCCAGGCGCGGAAGCGCGATGCGCGACAGCGCCAGCGAATCGATCCAAATATCGCTCACGTTGACGCCGCCTTTGACCGACTCGATAAACGAGCGGTCGAACGTGGCGTTATGTGCGATTACCGGGCAACCACCGACAAAATTGGCGAGAGCGGCGACGGCCTCAACGGCCGACGGGGCATCTGCCACATCGGCATTTGTAATGCTCGTGAGCTCGGTAATCTCGGCGGGAATCAGCTGCTTGGGATGCACGAAGGTATCGAAGCGGTCGACGATCTCGCGGCTCGAAAGACGGGCCGCCGAGATCTCGATCAGCTCATTGTCCTGCACCGAAAGACCCGTGGTCTCGGTATCGAGGACGATCACATCTTCCTCGATAAGGCCGAAGGACTGCGTTTTGGCGCGCTCGGCAAGCGTGGCATAGGAGTCGATGACAAACTGCGGCGTTCCTGACGAAACCGCGTCCTCGATTAGCATGCAATGCCCGCTCGACGAAGGCCCATACGGATCAGACTGTCACAGACCTGCGGGAACGTCATGTCATCTGTGTGGCGAATCTCATCCGGATACAGCGACGTATCGGTCATGCCGGGAATGGTATTGGTCTCGAGGATAACGGGGCCGTCCTCACTCACGATAAAGTCGCTGCGCGAGATACCCAGGCAACCAAGGGCCTTGTGAGCAGCACAGGCAAGCTCCTGGGCACGAGCGTAATTCTCGGGTGAAATCTGCGCCGGAATGCGATGGATGTCCGTAGGGTCGACATACTTCACGTCCAGATCGTAGAACTCGCAGTCCTCGGGCTTACGAATCTCGACAATCGGCAGAGCGCGCACGTCATCTTCGCCGTATACGCCGACGGTAATCTCGGTACCCTCGATGCACTTCTCGACCAGCACTTTGTCGCCGTACTCAAACGCCTTGGCGATTGCCGCGGGCAGCTCGGAGGGCTCATGGACCAGGGAAATGCCATAGCTGGAACCGTTGACGGCCGGCTTCACAAAGCAGCGCTCGCCACAAACCTCGACGATATGATCGATATCGACTTCATCGCCCACCTCGAGCGCAAGGCCGGGGGCAATGGGAATGCCCGCCTTGGCGTACAGGAGCTTAGAGACCTCCTTGTCGGCACCGCAGGCGCTGGCAAGCACGCCCGAAGCCGTGTAGGGGATACCCAGGGTCTCCATGGCGCCTTGCATGGCGCCATCCTCGCCGCCGGCACCGTGCATGGCGATAAACGCCACGTCAAAGCCGCCGGTCGCCATGGTTACCATAAAATCATCGGCAGCCGTGTCGAGCAGCTCCACCGAAGTGTAGCCGGCCTCCTTCAAGGCAACCACGACGTTCTTTCCCGAATTGAGCGAGATCTCGCGCTCAGCGGAATGACCGCCCGCTAAGACCGCTACGTGCATGTTCTCTAGGCTTTTACCCGGCATGGGCAGACTCCTCCTCTATAATTTCTTCAGCTGATACCATATTGTAGCGATACCCTCTACGTTTCCCCAAAATCGAAAGGCTTCCATGAATCCCAGGACTAAATCTCAGGACATTCGCGACTTGAGCCAAAACGATATTCGCGAGCTCGTGGCCGAGCTTGGCCAGCCCGCCTTCCGCGCAAAGCAGCTCATCGAATGGGTCTTTGAGAAGAACGTTTGTTCGTTTGACGATATGACCAACCTTCCCAAGGCTTTCCGCGAGCAGCTTAAAGAGGCTTTTGCCTTTGACACGCCGACTGAACTCACCAAGCAGGTTTCCAAAGATGGCTCTCGCAAGTATCTGCTCGAGTACCACGACGGCGTTTCCGTCGAGACCGTCGGCATGCCCCGTCGTAACAAGCTTTCCGTCTGCGTTTCCACCCAGGCAGGCTGTGGCATGGGCTGTGCCTTTTGCGCTACTGGTCTCAACGGCCTCAAGCGCTCTCTGACCGCTCAAGAGATCGTCGACCAGGTACTTCATGTATCCAACGACTTTGGCGAGCGCGCCACGAGCGTTGTCTTCATGGGCCAGGGCGAGCCGTTTGCCAACTACGACGAGGTTCTCAAGGCGCTGCGAATCCTCAACGACCCCGATGGCATCGGTATCGGCGCTCGTCACCTCACCGTCTCTACCAGCGGCGTTATTCCCGGTATTCGCAAATTTGCCGACATCCCCGAGCAGTTCACGCTTGCCGTTTCCCTGCATTCCGCCATCCAGTCGACGCGCAATAAGCTCATGCCCGGTGTTAAGAAGTACACGCTGCTTCGCCTTCACGAAGCGCTTCAGCTCTACACCGAGAAGACCGGCCGCCGCCCGACCTATGAGTATGCCATGATCGAAGGCGTCAACGATACGAATCCCGAAATGCAGGCGCTCTGCGACTTCTGCGAGGGAACGCTGTGCCACGTTAACCTCATTCAGCTTAACGACATCGAGGGTAGCCCGCTCAAGCCGTCGCCGATTCATAAGGTTGAGGATCTTCAGCGTCGTCTTGAGTCCCGTGGCATCGAGACCACGATTCGCAACTCCCGTGGTAACGATATTGACGCCGCTTGCGGACAGCTGAAGCAGCGCTTCAAAGTTCAGAAGAACGCATAGGGGAGTCGCATCCCAAAACGTTTCATGTGAAACATCGAACGACCCCGGTTACAGAATATGCAACCGGGGTCGTTTCATTTATTGACCTTAATTTTGAATCAGCTGCTACCAGTCCCATTTTTTACGGCCAAAATAAGGGGTCCTTGTCTCATGAATCAGACAAGGACCTCCTCAAAATATGCTGAGTAATTGTTAGGTACCTAATAGTCTACATTTTCCCATTGGTTGCTGACCCAACCTTGATTAATCTTGGGATTCTTCGTTACCTGAGCTATACGCATGGCAACATCTTCCGTCATAACATCCATTTTCTTTTTGGAAGTATCGACGATATCTTGCGCGCCACGAAGCAAACGACCTCGTAGTTCATCGTCTGTCGCGATCTTATAGCCAGCAAAGGCACCAGCCGCGACAGTCGTCACCAATACAATCGCTGTTAAAATCTTATTCCTCATCTTGGCCTCCTTGATCAAACTGAATCATTTCGCCAAGAATACGAGAGAGCTCTTCCTCGTCTTTAAACTCAATCTCAATCTTATTCTTTCCACGCGAGCTCTTCACACGCACGTTGGTATTAAATACCTGACGAAGCACACGGGCAGCCTTTTTAAAGGACTGAGGCGTTGCAGGCCTTGGCGTCTTAGGTGTCTCTCCGGCAGAAAACAACGGAGCAAGATTTTCTGTCGCTCTTACGGAAAGGCCCTCTGTAACAACTTTCTCTGCAAGTCGAATACGCGCGTCCTCATAGGGAACTGCAAGAATCGCACGTGCATGACCAGCAGTAAGTTTGCCCTCAAAAATCATCTGCTGAACTACTTCGGGGAGATCGAGAAGACGCAGCGAGTTTGTAATTGCAGAGCGTGACTTGCTTACTGCCTTCGACAATGCCTCCTGGGTCATCCCGCTGGCATCAATGAGTTGGCGATAGCCCTTAGCCTCTTCGACGGGATTCAGATCAGAACGCTGAAGGTTTTCGATAAGAGCAAGAGCCAGCATCTCTTCATCATTTACCTCTTTAATGATGACTGGCAATTCTTCAAGGCCAGCAAGCTTTGAAGCTTGGTAACGTCGCTCACCAGCAATGATCTCATAGCCGTTTCCATGCTTGCGAACCAAAAGCGGCTGCAAAACGCCGTGCTCTTGGATTGACTCGCTTAACTCGCGAAGTTCAGTTTCGTTAAAATGAATTCGTGGCTGATTAGCGTTGGGAACGATATCCTCAATAGGTAGTTTTGTTTCAGATGCGGCATTTGAAGCCGATGCAGCCGAACCGCCTGTCTCATACTCGGCCTCTGAGACCAAAGCATTGAGTCCACGTCCCAATCCGCCACGTTTCTTTACACTAGGCACGCTTGATCACCTCTTTTGCAAGGTTCATATATGCTTTTGCACCCTTATTTTGAGGTGCATAGGTAATTACCGGTTCTCCAAAAGACGGAGCTTCGGAGATTTTAACCGTACGGGGGATTAGCGTCTTAAACGCCTTATCACCAAAGTACGATTGAACCTCCTCAACAACCTGATTTGATAGTGAAGTACGCGAGTCATACATGGTCATAAGCACACCATAGGTGTCTAAGCCCTTGTTCAGCCGTGATTTGACCATCTTCATTGACTCAAGCAGCTTTGTAACACCCTCGAGTGCGTAATATTCGCACTGGATCGGAATCAAAACGCTGTCTGCTGCGGTCAAAGCGTTGATAGTAAGCAGGCCGAGCGAAGGAGGACAGTCAATGAAAATAAAGTCAAACTCGTCCTGAATCGGCTCAAGCAAATCTTTGAGGCGGGTTTCACGAGCAATTGCGCTTACGAGCTCAATTTCCGCGCCTGCAAGTTGAATTGTAGCCGGAATAACGAATACCTTTTTACAATTTGTATCAAGAACAAGCGATTCTGCTGGCACATCATTCAACAATGCATCATAGATGCAGTGATCAAGGTCTTCTTTTTCAATTCCGAATCCACTGGTGCTGTTTCCCTGCGGATCAAAATCAACAATCAGTGTCTTACGACCCTGCTCACCCAGTGCTGCTGCAAGGTTTACAGCCGTCGTTGACTTACCGACGCCGCCTTTTTGATTGATGATTGCAATGATACGCGTGTCTTTTGCGCTCTTAGAACGCTTAACGTCGCGAAATCCCACGGTCCCTCCTGGTGTGTATTAAAGCTGTCAAACGGAGGATGTTTCACGTGAAACATTCCGAATCGATATCAACCGCCATGTTTCACGTGAAACACTGCAAGTTGTTAGTATCCATTATGTTTCACGTGAAACATCTAGGCAAGCGGATTCTTCTTTGCCACGCCATTTGCACGAGGCAATGAGACAGATGCTGGATGACTCTTCTTAAGAACAATGAACTCCCTGTGACCCAAGCCTTCAGGCAAATCAATTGCGTCATTCAGAAGCAAAGTGAAGCCGCAAATCTTAGCTGCTGACATGCCGGAAGCAAGCTCCTCATCCGAAGGATTGCCCTTGGTTATAACAAATAGCCCTCCATCCTTCAGATACGGAGCCGCATACTCAACAAGAATCGGTAGAGGGGCCAGTGCGCGGGCGGTTACAACAGAGAACTGCTTCTTATGGCTTCGAGCATATTCTTCAAGACGATCATGAACGGCATGAGCATGTTTCAATCCAAGAGCATGGACAAAAGAATTGACAGCATCAACCTTCTTGCTAACAGAGTCAATATAAGTAGCTTTACGATGCGTGGTTATGGTTAACGGAATACCAGGGAAGCCCGCACCTGTTCCCATATCGAGCAAAGCTCCCTCAGGAGCCTTATTGATATAGGGGAGCAAAACAAGTGAGTCAAGGATATGAAGTACCGCAGCATCTTCTACGTTAAGAATACGGGTAAGATTCGTAGTCTTATTTGTTTCCAGAACCAAATCCAAATGCTGAATACATTTCCTCAGTTCAACATCAGTTACGCTCAAGGAATACTCTTTGCAATAGGAAGTTAGACGGCTCAACATCTCGTCAGCCTGCTGATCAGTAAGTACTAACAACGAAAGCTCCTTTCTGACAAAAATCAGTGTATCGAGAACTTTTGACAAAAAAAGGGGACGTGGAAACCACGTCCCCTAAGCATAAGCTCGAGTAGATTATCGAGCAACAATCACCACATGGCGATCAGGGTCAGAACCCTCAGAATGAGTATCGACAGCATCATTGCCACGAAGTGCAATGTGAACCAGTCGGCGCTCATAGGCATTCATGGGCGGAAGCGAAACACTCTTATGAGTGCGGATGGCACGCTCGGCAGCAGACTGAGCCATGGAGGCAACCTTGTCCTGACGGCGGCTCTTGTATCCCTCGACGTCAACTACAACCGGATATCTAAAGCCAAGCTTGCGGCTCACCAGCAAAGAGAACATAACCTGAAGGGCATCAAGAGTGCGACCATGACGGCCAATGAGAACAGCAAGGTCGGGAGCCGTTACATCCAAAATCAGCTCACCCTCGTCGCCCTCATACTCATCGATAGGAGAGTTGGCGGCATCGAAGTGCGAAAGGATGGAACGCAGGATGGAAATCGCAACATCGGCAATGGTGTCGAGCTCCTCATCGGTCAGCTCTTCACCAGCCTTGTAGCGCTGTGCAATCTCGGGATAATCGCCCGCGACCTGCGGGGCAACCTCCTCAAGCATATCCTCGATGATCTCTTCAGACATAACGTACTCCAAAAGTTAGGTACCTAAATAAGATTGATATCCCACTACTTCTTCTTGTGCGGGCGCGGCTTCTTCTCTCGACGAGTGACCTCAACCTGCAGCGGAGCGTTCTTAAGACGCTCCTCCTCATCGGCCTTCGCCTTGTCGATGACCTTCTGCGTCACAAAAATCTGCTGGATAACCTGCCAAGCAGACGAGACGTCGTAGTACAGCAGAACACCAACGGGAAGGCTCCAGCCCATCCAAAGCATCATGACCGTCATGACAACGGCCATCATACGCATGCTCTGAGCCTGCTGGCCGGTCTGGTTGCGCGACATATAGAGCTGCGGAATCAGGGTCAGGACGGCGAACAGGATCAGGCAAACCAGCGCAGGCAGTGCAACCATAAAGCCATCGGCAAAGGAAGCACTCGGCGTGGTGGTCAGGTCGGGCAGGATGTTGAAGAACGAGAACGTGCCGTCGTTAAAGTACTGCGGCAGGTTGCGCAGCAATGTAAACAGGGCGAACAGGATAGGCATCTGAATCAGCAGCGGCAGACAGCCAGCCATGGGGTTGAACTTGTTCTCGCTGTAGAACTTCTGCATCTCCTCGGCCTGACGCTGGGGATCGTCGGCATAGCGCTCCTGGATCTCGAGCATCTTGGGCTGCAGCACCTGCATGCGAGCCGTCGACTTGGTCGACTTGAGCATGAGCGGCGTCAGCAGCAGACGGATGATGACCACCAGGATGATGATGGACAGGCCCCAGTCGACCGCAAAGGTCTGGATGAGCTTGAGCAGCTCGAAAAGGATGTTAACGATCCAATCCCACATGTAAGTTTTCCTCCGATAGCGAGTGCCCGCTAGGGCACAGGGTCATAACCGCCGACGTGCAGGGGATTGCAACGAGCGATGCGCCTCACGGCAAGCCAGCAGCCTCTCAAAACACCGTACTTCTCAATCGCCTGGATGGCGTATTGCGAGCACGTTGGGTAATAAATGCAGGCGTCAGGCAATAAGGGCGAAATAACCTGTTGATATATGCGAATAGGAGCGATGGCAACACGTCGCAAAACGTGATTGCTCATCGCTCCTCCCCGGCAACTCCGGCGCGCTTCATAAGCGAACGCAACGCCTTGTCCATCTCCTGCGGCGAGGAAACCCTCGTCTTGGGAGTTGCAAACAAGATGATGTCATAACCCGCAACGGGAAATCCACAGCTGCGGGCGGCCTCGCGCATCACACGCTTAGATCGGTTGCGCACGACGGCACAACCGAGTCGCTTAGCACCAACGAAGGCGACCCTTCCGGAGTCGCCTTCGCCAACCGATTCACATATGGTCATTCGAATCAGAGGGTGATTGAAACGACGCCCCTGACTGAACACATGCTCGAAATCTTGCCGAGACTTAATAGTCTTCATGCGAGATGTGTGTATCGCTGCTAGACAGTGAGACGCTTGCGGCCCTTGGCGCGACGACGGGCGAGCACGGCACGACCACCCTTAGTGGCCATACGGGCACGGAAGCCATGGGTCTTGGCACGCTTACGCTTATTAGGCTGATACGTACGCTTCATCTTAAGTTCCTCCTGCTGCATTTCGAGTGTCCGCGGGGACGCGGACGCAGATATAGACACGTGAGCTTGAAGATTGTAGGGAAATCAATGTTCAAATGTCAAGAAATCAAAGGTAAAAGGTTGCGCAGTTCACACGGTTCCCCCATAAGCACAACCGAAATTTGCGCCTCATGGCAACCTTTCACGATATTTCATCGAGTTTTCAACAGGTCATGTTGGCAATGTTGAGAACTTTTCACCCGTTTTCCAAAGTTTTCAACAAGTTTTGAAAAGTTGTCGAAAGATGAGAAACGTTGCACGGTGAGCTACTATTTGTTCGAAACCTTTTGAAAGATTGCGAGCGGCATGTCTGACGACTTTTACACCATGGTCGATTCCGGAGACCCGGCACCCGACAACGAGCACATCACCGGCGTGCGCGAAGAGCGTGCGGAAGGCGAGCAGACGACCACGCAGGCGCCAAAAGCCATGTACGCCGCGCGCATCGCCGTCTATGACGACATGCTGTCGACACCGCGGGTGATCGTCATTGATCCGCAAGATGTCCGCACGTATTTGGAAGAGACGACCAACACCGTCTACCAGTGCATGAAAGAACAAGGTGGCCATATCTCGCTCATGGTCATCCGCGAGATTGTCGAAAACTTTATCCACGCACACTTTGCCGAGCCCATCATCTCGATTCTGGACGGCGGAGACACCATCCGCTTTGCTGACCAAGGACCCGGCATCGACGACAAGGAACGTGCTTTCGACTTTGGCGTTACCAGCGCAAACAGCAAGATGAAGCGCTATATCCGTGGAACCGGAGCAGGGTTTCCCATGGTGCAGGAGTATTTGGAAAACGCCGGCGGTGCCGTATCCATCGAGGACAACATGGGCAACGGCACCGTGGTTACGGTAAGCCTGAACCCTAAACGCGTGCAGGAAATCGAGCGTGCCGGCGGACGCGGCGCTGCCGTGCGGCCCGAGACGGAGCAGCCCACATATCCCCTGCCGGGAGCTTTTGCGCAGCAGCCCGTGGCAACGCAGCAGATGCAGCCCCCCGTGGGACAGATGCAGCAGCCCGGAATGCTTCCCACACAAGAACCCCAGGCGGCATCTATGTCGATGCCGCCAAACATGCCAGAGGCCATGCCGCTGGCTGATCAGGATGCAGCAGCAATGCAGCAGGCGACGGGGGCGCCGGGTGGCCAGCAAATGGGCTATCAGCCGTACCAACAGGGATATCCATATCAGCAGATGCCGCCACTGGGGTATGGCCAGCAGTTCCCGCAGCAGTACCAGCAGGGATATCAGCAGCCGTACCAGCAGATGCCGCAGCAGCAGTACAACCCCTGGGCCCAGCAGACGCCTCCGCAGCCTTACCAACAGTGGCCTCAAAGTTTTCAACAGCAAATGCCGCCGACGCAGAGTTCTCAACAACCAGCAGCTCAAATGATGTATCCTAATGCAGTAAATCAGTATGCACAGCCACAACCGGACGTGTTCGTAAGCGATCGCGGCAACGCCGCGCTGGGCTATCTGGCGCAAAATCAAGCGTGCGGCGCAACCGATCTTGCGAGGGCGTTTGGAAACTCGGCCCCCACTTGGTCACGCACGCTCAATGACTTGGCGCAGGCCGGCTTGGTCATCAAGCATGGCCAGAAATACCATCTGACCGAACTCGGCGCCGCTCGCGTGCGAGCTCAGAGCTAAAGAACGGGAGAGACAGTGGACGAGGAAGCAAGCATCATCCTGGGGGATGCCATCGCCTTTTGCCAGCGCGACGGCCAAGATGCACGCCTCATCAACATGCTGGGGCAATCGCGCGCCATAAGCCTGACCGAAGATACGCTCACGATCGAGGCCCCCTCGCGCTTTGCCATCGCGCAGCTCAAAAAGCATCAGCCGACTATTGAGGCCTATCTGGAAGAAATCGCCTTTGCACCGATTGCTCTCGACATCGTGGCACCGCAAGGCGCCGCGACGGAATCCGCTGCCGCCACGGCGCCCGCCACGGCTCCCGCTGCTTCCCCGGCGGTGCCGGCCTCCGCAGGCGATGTGCCGACAATCGAGCACCAGCACAGCGATGTTTCCCGTGAAACAATGGCACCGTTGACGAGCGCGGCGGCGACGTCAACGAACGCACCCGTCACGCACATGCCCATCGCTCACGACGCAGCGGCGGGCGCGGATTCGGGCATTGCAATCAAGAACACGCTCTCGGCCGACGATTTTCGTCGCATGATGAACCAGATGAAGGGCGGAGCGCCGACTAAATCCACGCAAGCTGCGGCCCCCGCTTCACCCATGCCAGCACCGACCGTGCCGGCCGAGCAGAATACGGATGGAGCCCCGCTCGCCGCGAACTCAAAATTTACCTTTGAGAACTTTGTCTACGGCCCCGAGAACAGCCATGCCTATCGCTCGGCACTCAAGTTTGCCGCCCTCGCGGACGAGCGCGGCACATGCACATCCCTGTTCATCTATGGCAAATCGGGGCTGGGCAAGACCCATCTGCTGCTCGCCATCAAAAACGAGCTCGCCGAGAAGTCGCCCGAGATCAAGGTCAAGTATGCCAACTCCCAGGCATATCTGGACGACCTGATGACCGAGTTCGACCGTCAAAAGAAGAGCAACGCCCCCATCATGCAGGCGTACCACGGCGTGGACGTGCTCATCATCGATGACATCCAAAACATCATCGGCAAGCGCGCGAGTGTGGACTACTTTTTCCAGCTCATGGACGAGTTCATCCGCAACAACAAGAAGGTCGTCATCGCGGCAGACCGCGCCCCCAAGGACCTGAGCATGGACGAGCGTCTGACCAGCCGCTTCAACGCCGGAATGCTCTGCCTGGTCGCAGAGCCCAGCTACGAGATGAAATACAAGATCTTGCAGCGCTATTACGAGAACACCATCGTCGCCGCTCCCGAGGCGGGCGACGACTCACTGCTGGCGGCCTATGGGGGCGACGGCGGACACCTGACCGACGAGCACTTTAAACACATGGCCGAGGTCTCGGGCACCAACATCCGCGAACTCGAGAGCTTTTGCGAGCGCTGCGCCGGCGAGGCGGGCGACCGTGAGCGCGAGGGCGGGGAGCTCACCTTTGACGATATCGACGCCATCGCCAGCCAGTACTTCGACACATCGGCCAAAAAGATCAACGTCCAGACGGTTCAGTCCGTCATCGAAGAGCAGTACGGCGTGACGCACGAGGAGCTCATCGGCCCGCGTCGCAACGCCAATATCGCCAAAGCACGCCATATCGCTATCTACCTGGCCATCGAGATGTGCGAGATGACGACCACGGCGGTGGGCGCCGAATTTGGCAACCGCAACCACTCGACCGTCAGCACGAGCTACAAAAAGGTCCAGAAGATGATCCAGGAAGACCGCACCGTCACCGAAGACCTCAAGTCGCTGCGCGATAAAATTACACTGCGCTCGTAGGGAAATAGAGACACCTGTTGAAAACTTGTCGAAACCACGGGCATAAGGTGTCTAAAACCCAACCCGCGGTGATGAAAAGTTTTGCGCAGGTTTTGAACGTGGAAAACCACCCCCGTTGCACACAGGTTGCTGTCGATTCTCTTTCTGGGTCTGACCTGCGTCTTTGGGAGTAATCAACAGTTTCGTCAGTGCTATTACTATTATTAAGATATTTATATCTATAGAAAGGTATTAAAAGATGAAGTTCACCGTCAGCCAGAGCTCGCTTACACAAGCCATCGGCGTCGTAATGAAGGGTGTCGCTTCGGCATCCACCCTTCCCATCCTGTCGGGCGTGCTCGTTAAGGCGCAAGACGGCATCTTGGAATTCCAGACCTCTAACTACACCATCTCGATCCGTCATCGCATCGCGGCGCATGTCGAAGAAGAGGGCGAGATGGTTATCCCCTGTAAGATGCTCTCCAATATCACCAAGACCCTCCCCGATGCCCCGGTCACCTTTGAGCTGTCCGAGCGTCAGGTGCTGATTGGTTGCGAGAAGAGCTCGTTCCGCCTGAACACGCTCGATGCCAATGACTTCCCCGAGTTTCCGGCCTATGCCATCGAGAGCGCCGTGGAACTGCCGACCGATATCTTGTCCGAGATGGTCGGCCGCGTGTGGCGCGTCACCTCGACCGACAAGGCCCGCCCCATCCTGGGTGGCGTGCACATGAAGGTCGAGAACAACACCGTGCGCCTGGTGGCGACCGATTCCTTCCGTTTGGCCGTGTGCGATACGCAGGTCGAGACCTCGACCCTCGAAGGCTCCTTTGAGCTCAACGTTCCGGCTGACGCCTTTAACGACGCACTGAACATCATGGACAGCCAGGCGACCATCATGATCGGGGCTACCGACACCCAAGTCGTCTTCGAGGCCGGCAACACCACCTACGTGTCGCGCCGCATCGAGGGCGTGTACCCCAACTACAAGCAGCTCATCCCCGATTCGTGCGTGACGAGCGTCAAGATCGACGTCGCCGCCTTTAACGCCGCCCTCAAGCGCGTGGCCGTTATCGCGAGCGCCAACCCCGCCGTCAAGTTCGAGATCGATGTCGAGAACGGGCAGATGGGCCTGTCCTCCATCTCCAATGACCAGGACCTTGCGCAGGAGACGATCGATGTCGAGGCCGAGGGCGAGTCGGGTACCATCGCCTTCAACTACCACTACATCTTCGGCTGCCTCAATGCCCTGTCCAAGGAGAAGGAGATCACGCTGGAGCTCAAGAGCTACTCGCAGGCGGGCATCTTCAAGTCCTACGACAAGATCAACTACCTGTACCTGGTCATGCCGGTTCGCATCTAGCGCTGCGCCATGACCATGTTCGCCCGCGATCTTTCCGTCGCGCACTACCGCAGTTTCGAGAGCTATCGTCTTGCCCTGGACGAGGGCGTGACGATACTTGCGGGACCCAACGCGGCGGGAAAGACCAATCTCATAGAGGCGCTGCAGCTGCTGACGAGCGGCGCCTCGTTTAGGCATCCGACCGCAGCCGAGCTCGTCCATGATGGCGTGGGCTCGTGCAAGATCGAGCTGAGGCTCGAGGGCGACGGCCGCGTACTTGATATGGGATTGAGCGCGGAGGACGGTAAACGCTCGTTTAGCCGCAACGGCAAGAGATGCTCTGCCGCCGGTGTGCGCGGGGTTCTGCCGAGCGTGCTGTTTTGCCCCGACCATCTGGACATGGTTAAGCGAGGCGCCAGTGTGCGCCGCGCCGCCCTCGACGACTTTGGCATGCAACTGAGCGCGCGCTATGCCGATCTTGCGAGCACCTATGGTCGCTGCGTGACCCAGCGTAATGCCTTGCTCAAGGAGGCCTGGTGCTGCCGCGAGATGCTCGGCGCGTGGAACGATTCGATTGCCCGCGCGGGCGCGGCTCTGCTCGTGCACCGGTTGGCCCTGCTCGACCGGCTGGCGGGCCATGTGCGTACTGCCTACGGGCAAGTGGCGTCCGGTGAAGCCGCCAACGTGTCCTATGCGTCCACGCTGGGGGATTTGCCCCAGGTCGATGATCGCGAAGAGCTGAAGGGCTGGGCGTACGAGCGCATGCTGGCTGCCCTTGATGAGCACGCCGACGAGGAAATTCGCCGCGGCGTGACGTTGGTGGGACCGCATCGCGACGAGATTGAGTTTGCTGTGGCGGGTCGCTCCGCCCGTTCATTTGCCAGCCAAGGTCAGCAGCGAACGTTGGTTCTGGCCTGGAAGGTGGCGGAGGTGGCCGTGGCTCGCGATGTCCTGGGCACCGCCCCACTGCTGCTTTTGGACGACGTGATGAGCGAACTCGACGGCGAACGCCGCGGTGCTTTCCTGCGGCTGATCGGCGATGATATCCAGACGGTCATAACCACGACCAACCTGGGGTACTTTACCGATGACCTGCTTGATCGAGCCAAGGTGGTGAGCATGGATGAGACGTGCTAATTACGAGCGCGAGAGCGAAACGGTCGCCTTCAGTGGCTTTTTGAACGCAGAGCGCCAGCGCATCCTGGCGGCTGCGACCCCTGAGCGCCGTGCGCAGATGGAGGCCGCCGAGGAGTCGCGCGCGGTCTATCGCGCGTGGAACGCGGTGTGCTCGGGCACGCGCGAGGGGCGGCATGTGACGGGCCTGCGCTACCTGCCCGAGTCCAATGAGCTGCTGGTATATCTCGACTCGCCCTCGTGGACGCAGGAAATGACGTTGTTGCGCGAGATCATCCGCGCGCGCATGGAGCGCGCCGGTGCGCATGTGGATGGCCTGGTGTTCAAAACCACCGCGCCCGGTCACACGCCGCCCGCCGCCAAGGAGCGCCTTCGCCCAGCGGCGACCGAGCGCCCGCCGGCCCCACACGCCGACCTCAGCGATGCCGAGCGCACCGAGATTGAGCGCCAAGTGGCGCCCATCGAAGACCAAAAACTGCGCGAGGCCCTCGAGAACGCCATGAGAGCCAGTGCCGAGTGGGCCAAGGGCGTGCAAAGCAAAAAAGAGCCTTAAATCGCATCTGGTGGCCTTGTAGAGCCAAATACCCTCGTTCCCGAGGGTATTTTTTTACGATAAACTAGTAAGGCTGTACACATTTTCTTGACTGAAGGAGGACGTGTGGCAAACGAAAACGATTACGATGGCGGCGAGATTAAGATTCTCGAAGGTCTCGAGGCCGTTCGTAAGCGCCCGGGCATGTATATCGGCTCGACGAGCGCCAGCGGTCTGCATCACCTGGTGTGGGAGATCGTTGACAACTCCGTCGACGAGGCCATGGCCGGTTTCTGCACCGAGATCCAGGTGACGGTCCACGCCGACAACTCCATCACGGTCGTCGACAACGGGCGCGGTATCCCCGTCGACGAGCACCCTGTTAAAAAGATCCCGACGCTCGAGGTCGTCATGACGATTTTGCACGCCGGCGGTAAGTTCGATAATTCGGCCTATAAGGTCTCGGGCGGCCTGCACGGCGTTGGCATCTCCGTCGTCAACGCACTGTCCAAGCGCGTGGTCGTTCAGGTTCGTCGCGACGGCAACACCTACGAGATGGAGTTCTCGCGCGGCAAGACCGTCAAGAAGATGGAGGTCGTGGGCACCTCGGATTCGACGGGCACCACCGTCACCTTCTGGCCCGACGACGAGATCTTCGAGACCTGCATTTACGATTTCGATACGCTGCACAACCGTCTGCAGGAGACGGCGTTCCTCAATAAGAACCTCAAAATCGTGCTGACTGACGAGCGCGAGTCTACTCCCCACGTGGAGGAGTTTTGCTACGAGGGCGGCATCATCGACTTCGTCAAGTTCCTTAACGAGGGCAAGGACGTCCCCGAGGCCTTTAAGGAGCCTATCTACATCGAGGGCAAATCGGACCCGGACGCACCTGTGGCCAAGATGGGTGAGGTTGAGGTTTCCCTGCAGTGGAATAGCGGCTACGGCGAGAACGTCATGTCGTTTGCCAACGACATCTACACCCCCGAGGGCGGCATGCACCTTGAGGGCTTCCGCACCGCGCTCACCCGCGTGATCAACGACTATGCGCGCAAGCAGAACCTGCTCAAGGAAAAAGACGCCAATCTGACCGGCGACGATGTGCGCGAGGGCCTTTCGGCCGTTATCTCGGTCAAGCTGCCCGATCCGCAGTTTGAGGGCCAGACCAAGGCCAAGCTCGGCAGCTCCTATATGCGCGCGCTGACGCTCAAGATCGTGACCGACGGCCTCGCCGATTACTTGGAGGAGCATCCCAAGCCCGCCCGCGAGATCGTCAAGAAGGCGCAACAGGCCTGCAAGGCGCGCAACGCCGCCCGCAAGGCGCGCGAAGCGACCCGTCGCAAGAGCCTGCTCGAGACGGCGTCCCTGCCCGGTAAGCTCGCTGACTGCTCGGTGCGCGATGCCGAGCTGACCGAGCTCTTCATCGTAGAGGGCGACTCGGCAGGCGGTTCGGCCAAGGATGGCCGTCGCCGAGACATCCAGGCGATTCTGCCCCTGCGC
Organism: Collinsella sp. CLA-JM-H32; assembly: GCF_040098165.1. Taxonomy (NCBI): domain Bacteria; kingdom Bacillati; phylum Actinomycetota; class Coriobacteriia; order Coriobacteriales; family Coriobacteriaceae; genus Collinsella; species Collinsella sp. CLA-JM-H32. The sequence goes on along the minus strand of NZ_JBBNMZ010000001.1, from coordinate 239,955 downwards.
GGCAAGATTTTGAACGTCGAGCGCGTTGGTGACCATCGCGCGTTCTCGAGTGACACCATCCAGTCGCTGATTACCGCGATCGGCTGCGGCGTCACGACGAGTGCCGGCGACGGCGGCGATTTCGATATCACCAAGGCGCGCTACCACAAGATCATCATCATGACCGATGCAGACGTCGACGGCGCGCATATCCGCATCCTGCTGCTGACGTTCTTCTACAAGTACATGCGTCCGCTGATCGATGCCGGCTACGTCTATGTTGCCTGCCCGCCCATCTTTGGCATTAAGGTGCGCAACAAGATCCACTACGTGTATCCCAATGGACGCCAGCCCGAAGACGAGATCCTGCGCGACACCATCCAGAGTCTGGGCCTGAACCCCGACGATAACGACGAGGACGGCAAGGCCAAGGACGGCAAGATCACCAAAAAGCGCAAGGGCTATACCGTCCAGCGCTACAAGGGCCTGGGCGAGATGGACCCCAAGCAGCTTGCCTCGACGACGATGGATCCCAAGACCCGCATCCTGCAGCGTGTGTCGATCGAGGACGCCGTGGTGGCGGACCGAGCCGTGCGCGAGCTGATGGGTTCCGAGGTCGGCTATCGCCGCGAGTACATTGAAAAACATGCGCATGACGCGCGTTTCCTTGATGCTTAAGAGGAGGTAACGTGGCAGACGATATCAACAATAACGAGGGTATGGGCGAGGCCGGCGATGCCGGTATGCCCGATGATCTGAAGCGCCTGCTTGCCCGTGCTGAGCAGGGCGAGGACGGCGATCCGGACGCCTATAACCCCGATGCCGATGATGATGAGGAAGAGGACGACGACGGTGAGCTCGAGGAGAGCTTTGGCGAAGTCGATCGTGGCGCCTCGGCCGGCGAGGACATCAACGGCGGCCAGCTCCAGATTTCGGAGTTCGGTCGCGAGATGAAGCAGTCGTTCATCGAGTATTCGATGTCGGTTATCACAGCGCGTGCCCTGCCGGACGTGCGCGACGGCTTAAAGCCGGTACACCGCCGCATCCTGTACGCGATGAACGAGAGCGGCATCTACCCCAACCGCCCACACAAAAAGTCGGCCTGGACGGTCGGCGAAGTTATCGGTAAGTACCACCCGCACGGTGACTCTGCGGTCTACGAGGCCATGGTCCGCCTGGCGCAGTGGTTCTCCATGCGCACGCCGCTCATCGACGGTCACGGCAACTTCGGCAACATCGATGGCGACGGCGCGGCGGCCATGCGTTACACCGAGAGCCGCCTGGCCAAGCCCGCCATGGAACTGCTGCGTGACTTGCAGAAGGATACCGTCGACTGGCAGCCCAACTACGACGAATCGCTCGCCGAGCCCGTGGCACTGCCTGCGCGCTTCCCCAACCTGCTGGTCAACGGCAGCCAGGGCATCGCCGTCGGCATGGCCACCAACATCGCCCCGCATAACCTCACCGAGGCGATCGAGGCCACCTGCTACCTGATCGACAACCCCGACGCCACCGTCGACGAGCTCATGCAGATCATGCCCGGTCCGGACTTCCCCACCGGCGCCATCATCATGGGCAGCGCCGGCATTAAGCAGAGCTACGAGACCGGCCGCGGCTCCATTACCGTGCGTGCCAAGGCACATGTGGAGTCCACCAAGACCGGCCGCAGCCGCCTGGTCTTTACCGAGATTCCCTACATGGTCAACAAGGGCACCCTGCAGGAGAAGATCGCCCAACTCGTCAACGACAAGCGCATTGAGGGCATCTCGGATATGCGCGATGAGTCCAACCAGAAGGGCATCCGTCTGGTCATCGAGCTCAAGAAGGGCGTCATTCCGCAGGTCGTGCTCAACAACCTGTATAAGTACACCTCGCTGCAGACGACCTTTGGCGCCAACAACCTGGCACTCGTCAACGGCGTTCCCAAATGCCTGAGCCTGCGCGAGATGCTGCAGCACTACATCGACCACCAGGTCGACGTCGTCACCCGCCGCACCCGCTTCGACCTTAAGAAGGCCCAGGCCCGCGCGCATATCCTCGAGGGCTACCTGATGGCCCTTGACCATATCGACGAGGTCATCAGCATCATCCGCTCCTCGCAGACCGACTCCGAGGCCAGCAGCCGACTGATCGAACGCTTTGGCTTTACGCCCGAGCAGACCACGGCCATCCTCGAGATGAAGCTGCGCCGCCTGACCGGCCTGGAGCGCGACAAGATCCAAGAAGAGTTGGACGGCCTGCGCCGCGCCATCGCCTACTACGAGGACCTGCTGGCGCACGAGGAGAAGATTCTGGGCGTCATCAAGGAAGAGATGCGCGAGATCTCCAAGAAGTTTGGCGACAAGCGCCGTACCGAAATCAGCCAGGTTGAGAAGGACCTGGATGTCGAGGACCTCATCGCCGACGAGGATATGGTCGTGACCATCACCCACACCGGCTACGTTAAGCGTATCCCAGTGGCTGCCTACCGTGCCCAGAAGCGCGGTGGCAAGGGCGTGTCGGGCGTCAACCTCAAAGAGGACGACGTTATCGATGAGATGTTCATCGCGTCCACGCACGAGTACGTGCTGTTCTTCTCGAGCAAGGGCAAGGTCTATCGCCTGAAGGTGCACGAGCTGCCGGTGGGTACGCGCCAGGCGCGCGGTACCGCGATCGTCAACCTGCTGCCCTTCGAGGAAGGCGAGAAGATCGCGAGCGTCATCAGCTGCCGCGAGTTCCCGGCCGACGAGTACCTGATGTTTGCCACCAAGAGCGGCATGGTCAAGAAGACCGTGATGAGCGCATATGACCGCAGCCGTCGCGACGGCCTGATCGCTATCAACCTGCGTGACGACGACGCGCTGCTGAACGTGCGCCGCGTGCGCGAGGGCGACAAGATTATCCTGGCCACCACCGCGGGCAAGGCGATCATGTTCTCCGAGGAGCAGGTGCGCGCCACCGGCCGCGATACCAGCGGCGTTCGCGGTATCGGTATGAAGGACGGCGTGAGCGTTCTGGGCATGGAAGTCACTAACGGCAACGGCGATCTGTTCGTCATCACCGAGCGCGGCTACGGCAAGCGCACGCCGGTTGCGGACTACCCGGAGCAGAATCGCGGCGGCCAGGGCGTCTACACCATCCAAATGACCGAGCGTAAGGGTAACCTCGCGGCCATGAAGACGGTGGGCCCGCAGCACGAGCTGTTCATCGTGACGGAGGGTGCGACGGTCATTCGCGTCAAGACCGACGAAATCAGCCAGACTGGCCGCGCCACCCAGGGCGTCAAGATGATGACCGTCGACGACAACGACCGCATCTGCGCCGTAGCCCGCATGACAGCCGCCAAAGAGAGGCCCGAAGGCGAAGCCACAGAAAACGGCTCTGCTTCCGAAGAAACCCCTGTCGATCTAGGTGACGGCAACGACATGCCAGAAGATCTCCTCGACGAGTAAGAGGTCCTGGCTGGTAGAAAATATCAGACCCCATATATCGGCGGTCGGCGCACCTGCGCGCCGACCGCTTTTTTGAAAACCTTGGGACTCGTGTTCGCCCCGGTCGCGCGGCGGCATGTGAAGTCGATCGCGAGTTCCGCACGAGCCGGAGAGCACTTAATGTGCTCTCCGTGCGAGCAGGACTGTCCGAGCAGGCGACTTCGCATGCCGCCGCGCGACCGGGGCGAACACCTCCCCAAAGATTTTCAAAAAAGTTGTTGACGCGCGCGTAACGACTCGTCTAATATATCCCTTGCGCGATGGACCTGTAGCTCAGTTGGTTAGAGCGTCCGGCTGATAACCGGGAGGTCACAAGTTCGAATCTTGTCAGGTCCACCACTTTCTTTCGCAATAAACACCCCAGCGAGAGCCGAGTCGCCGCTGGGGTGTTTATTACTGTCTCCGTGGGGGTTTAGCTCAGCTGGGAGAGCGCGGGCTTTGCAAGCCTGAGGTCAGGGGTTCGATCCCCCTAACCTCCACCATGATGGACCTGTAGCTCAGTTGGTTAGAGCGTCCGGCTGATAACCGGGAGGTCACAAGTTCGAATCTTGTCAGGTCCACCATCAAAACTGTGAAGAGTCCTGGGGCATTGCCTCGGGGCTTTTTTCTTGTCTGCGATAAATCTCATTTTGGTTTTGTGTGCTGTGCGAAAGTTTGGGTAGTATAGCTATTCAATGCGGCGGACTGCCGCGTGTTAACCGCTACGTACCGGAGGTGTTCCATGGTTCGTGTCGACATAGAGACCATCGTCATGGCCGCCGGTCCCGTGCCATCGCTTATCGTGCTTCGCGAGCGCTGCAGCAAATCGGACTCGCCCGCGCCACTGCGTTCCCTTTCCATTCAGACTGGTTCGTTTGAAGCTGCTGCCATCAGCCGCGGCATCGATAGCGGTCGCGCCGAGCGCCCGATTACCCATGACCTGTTGCTCGATACTGTTGGTGCCCTGGGTGCCAAGCTCGAACGCATCGAAATCGTTCGCGCCGAGCCGCCCGTGTTTTACGCGACGGTTGTCGTGTTGGCCGATGGCAACGAGCATAAGATCGATGCGCGTCCCAGTGATGCCATTGCCCTTGCCGTGCGCAGCAATGCCCCCATGTTTGTGGAGGACGACATCATGAATCGCCTGGGCACCGTTTCTGCCCATGCCGAGGAAGTTGACGACGAGCGGGAGTTCGAGAAGTTCGACGAGTTCGTCCATACGCTCTCCCCTGATGATTTCTAAATGTTCGACAAACACGCGACGGAGTGCGCTCTCATGAGCGCCGGAGTTTCTGCCGAGGCGGCTGCGATCGCCCGCGAGGCCCAGATGCGCTCGGAGGCTTCTGAGGCGGCTCGCATTGCCTATGTGACGCAGGCCCGCACACTTTGCGAGCGCCGCGGCTCGTTTATCAAGATGGTTGTCGTCTCCGCCCTTGTCGCGGCAATCTGCTCGCGCCTTCGTGGTACAGTTGGTGCGCTTGGGTTTTCGATCTCTACGGGCCTCGTGATCTGGGGTGTGGTCGATGCGGTCATGCTGACCAGTCAGATCAAGGTACTCGACAAGCGCGCGATGGATATGATGCGCGCCCGCGACGCTGCCGCTAAGATCGCCGCCGAGGCACAAGAACTGTAACGACGCCAGACTCGATGGGAAGGTCTAAAGATGGCACAGGATATGCAGGACGCCGGTAACGTCTCCGCCGAGCTCGACGCCATGGTGTGCGATCTGATCGGCGCGTTCTTGGACGACCTTGCCGCCGGTGAAAACCCTGGCGTGGTCGTGGCAATTGAGGACGCCGCTTCCAACCGTTATCTGGCGGCGCTCGATGAGGATGGCGAAGAGGCGTGCCTCGAGGCGGCCACCAACTTTATCTCCGAGCACAAGATGGGTCTTAAGGACGAGGGCCTGGGCCGTATCGCTCGCTATGCCATCGGCTACACCGGCTGCGTCGAGATTGACGGCGGCTATCACGATGCTCTGCTCGTGAGCTTCTTCGAAACCACGCTCGAGAGCGGTTTTTCGGCATATGTGCTGTATGAGGGCATGGGCGCCGGCGATGGTTTTATGTGGAGCGACCCTGAACCTGCAGGTGAGGAAACCCCTCTCATCTAAAATCGCTAAAATAAACGAGTTTTCGGTAAAAGGCTCAATATTCCCGCTGAGCGTTGTATCGCTGGGCGGGCCGCATACGCGTGCCGGTTGTATATAGATAGAAGATAGGGGAACTACATGCGCGTAGACAATCTGAGGAACATCGCCATCATCGCTCACGTCGACCACGGCAAGACGACGATGGTCGACAAGCTCCTGCGTGCCACGGACGCCTTCCGTGCCAACCAGCAGGTCGAGGACCGCGTCCTGGATTCCAACGACCAGGAGCGCGAGCGCGGCATTACGATTCTCGCCAAGAACATCTCTATCGAGTACAAGGACGTCAAGATCAACGTCATCGACACCCCGGGCCACGCCGACTTTGGCGGCGAGGTCGAGCGCGTGCTGCGTATGGCCGACGGCGCCCTGCTGCTGGTCGACGCTTTTGAGGGCCCCATGCCCCAGACCCGCTTCGTGCTGCGTCACGCTATCGACACCGGCCTTAAGATCATGATCGTCATCAACAAGATCGACCGTCCGGGTGCCAACCCCGAGAAGGCCTACAACGACTGCCTCGACCTTATGGCCGACCTGGGCGCTACCGACGACCAGCTTGAGTTCGCCATGGAGCACGTGGTCTACGCCAGCGCCATGAATGGCTTTGCCCGCCTTGACCCCAACGACGGCAACATGGACATGTATCCGCTGCTCGATATGATCATCGACGACATGCCCGTGCCCGAGGTTGACGAGAACGCCCCGCTGGCCATGCAGTGCGTGACCATCGACCACTCCAACTTCGTTGGCCGTATCGGCATCGGTCGCGTGTACTCCGGCACCATCCACCAGGGCGACCAGATCCTGGTTGTCAAGAATGACGGTTCCAGCGCCACCGCTACCGTCAAGCAGCTCTTTACCTTCGACTACCTGGGCCGCACCGAGTGCCAGGAAGTCGGCGCCGGTGACATCGCCGCCGTCGTGGGCATCGATCGCACCGATATCGGCGATGTCTACACCGACCCCGAGAACCCCGTTGAACTCGAGCCCATCGAGATCGACCCGCCGACCCTGTCCATCGTCTTTGAGGCTTCGACCTCTCCGCTGGTCGGTCGCGACGGCGACATCGTGGGCGCCCGTCAGCTCAAGGAGCGCCTGTTCAACGAGGCCGAGAACAACGTGACCATGAAGATCGAGGAGCTCGAGGACAAGAGCGGCGTCGAGGTCTCGGGCCGCGGCATTCTGCACCTGTCCGTTCTGATGGAGTCCATGCGCCGCGAGGGCTTTGAGTTCCAGGTCGGCCGTCCCCGCGTTCTGTTTAAGAAGGATGAGAACGGCAACAAGATGGAGCCTGTCGAGCAGGCCGTCGTCGAGTGCCCGGACGAGTACTCGGGCAAGGTCGTTGAGGTCTTCGGTACCTCCGGTGGCATCATGACGAGCATGGACACCTCGGGCATCGTGACGCACCTCGAGTTTAAGATCCCGACCCGCGGCATCATGGGCCTTAAGAACCGCATCATGAACGTCACCCACGGCGAGGGCGTTTTCTACCACACCTTCCTGGAGTACGGTCCTTACGCCGGCGAGATCGGTAACCGTCAGAACGGCGCCATGATCTCCATGACCACCGAGAAGGCCGTTGCCTACGCTCTGGGCACGCTGCAGGAGCGCGGCCAGCTGTTTGTTGAGCCGGGCACCGAGTGCTACGAGGGCATGATCGTGGGCGAGCGCAGCAAGGCCGGCGACATGGTCGTCAACATCGCCCGTACCAAGAACCTGGGCAACCAGCGTTCCTCGACCTCCGATATCTCCGTTCAGCTGGTGCCGCCCCGCACCTTCTCGCTGGAGGAGGCGCTGGAGTACATCGCCGACGACGAGCTGGTCGAGATTACCCCCAAGAACATCCGCCTGCGCAAGCGCCTGCTCAACGCCACCGACCGCAAGAAGGCCGCCGTCCGCGCCGGCCAGGTCAACAAATAAGCGCTGGACTTTATAGCGTCTAACAAGAAAGGGCGTCGACCGTAATGGTCGGCGCCCTTTTTGTGCATAGGGACTGAGCTGGTCTGCACCACCACAAAGGTGCCTGGTCCCTTTGTGGTGGTTGGCGGCTAAGCGGTGGGGAGTCCTGGCGTGTTAGCCGGCTGCTGCGGCTTGACGCGGGCGTTGCGCCAGATGATTTGGATGATGTAACCGAGCATAAAGACAAAGGCCACGCCGCTGATGAAGTCACCTACGAGGGGAAGCCCCGTGAGGGCGCCTGCGATTACGCCGCCCACGGCTGCCATGGCGTAGCGGTTTTGGTTGTGTCCAACCATGCGGGCGATCGCGCACCCCGCAAAGGCACTCGACATCAACGCGATGCCGATAACGCCGCACAAGAGGGTTCCGGCAAGCGACAGACCAGCGATAGAGATAATCAGCAGTAGGACGGCGGGGACGATAGCAATCGTGCCCAGAAGACCGCTCACCCACAGGGGCATGGAGCGCTGGTGGAGCATGCCGGCGGCGCTGGCGGTCGCGCGCGGAAAGATGAGCTCGAGCAGCAGAGCGACAAAGCAGGTCGAGAGTGCCGCGGCGACGATACCGCCGATGACATCGTTAACGGTGGAAGTATCCTCGTTCTCGGTGCGGTCGATCTTGAGCGCACCGACCTCGGCTCCCGCGGCGCGCTCGGGGTCCTCGGAGACGTGCGCGTTCACGGTGCCGGTGATGTGGGCGTTCTTGCCCAGAATGAGCTTGTCGGCCCAAACCTCGACATCGCCCTTGACGGTGCCATCGATGGTCACCGTGTCGCCCGCAAGCGCTGCCGACTTGGTAGAGCCGCGCAGGGCAACCGTCTCGCCTATCGCATAGAAACAGTTGGCGGTGCTGTCGGAATTGAGCACGACATGCTGACCGACGACCGTGACGCTGCCATCAACCGTGGTCTTGGCAACATCGATGGTGCGCGCCGCAAGACGAATGGCGCCGCCCACTGTGCAGTCGCGAATCGAGAGGGTATCGCCCGCGGCGATGATATCGCGGTCGATGGACGTATCGTCCAAGTTGAGGGCCTGACCGGCCCAGTACAGGTCGCCTTCGACGCCGGACGGATTGGCGTCATTGTCGGTCGCAAGTACGTTTCCAGCGGTGTCCGTGCCGGCGAACGACGCCGTGGGAAGTGCGGTGAGCGCGAGCGCGATGAGCGCGAATGCCATAAGCAGGCAGCGACGCATCTTGTGTGACGGTGCCGTCACGGTTTGATTGAAAGCCATGGTTGATCCTTTTGTTAGGTGTTCGGCATATACCTAACAGGGTACCCAACGCGTGGGCGCTCTAAAAGAGCCTCTCGGTTGCATTTCGAAGGGTCGTGCCATGCTGTCTACTTTTTACGGTGCAAGAAGCGCGCGATATCTTCTTCGGTGGGGCTTTTGATATCAAAGCGCAGCGAGAGCCAGCGCAGACCCATGGTCACGACAACGCATACGACCAGCGCGGCGACATTGCTCATGATGCCGCTCATAACGAGGCACACATAGCTTGTCGATCCGGCGATGGCGGCGATGGCATAAAAGTTAGTACGTTGGAAAATGCCCGGAACCACGCCCATAAAGCCGTCGCGCAACATGCCGCCGCCCACCGCGGTGAAAAAGCCCATCATGATGCACACCGCCGGCGCAAAGCCGTAGACCAGCGCCTTGTCTGCTCCAGTGGCGGCGTAGATGCCGACCGAGATGATGTCGAGCAGGGGAATGAGTTTTTCGGGTTTGTCGACGATTGCCGGGAAAATATAGATGATGGCTGCCGTGGCAATGGAAAGCGGGAGTGCCATCGGCTGGTTGAGGATGTAGACGTTGCCCACCTGTAGCGTCATGTCGCGCAAGAGACCGCCGCCCAGACCGCAGACTACCGCGAGCGCGACGGCGCCCACCAGGTCGAGCTTGTGCTCGCGCGCAACCAGTACACCCGAGATCGATGCAGCGACAACAGCGAACATCTCGAGCCAAAACGGAATAGCGACCATGGCATCTGAGGCATGTGAGGTAATGGTTATAGCGGCGACGACGGGCAAGATGGGGTCCTTTGGGTTGTGGGTTTGGACAATGCCCGTACATAGTACATGGTTGGCGGGCCTGGCGACCCTATTGCTCGGTAAACGGTTGCGACTGGGTGGGGGCGTAGGCACCAAACGTGTACATCAGCCTCCAAAGATGTCGAAAAATGTCGCTTTTGGAGGGTGATGTACACATTTGAGATTCAAGTTGGGATCAAAAGCGATGGGGGCGTGGCTGAATAGGAGGGATGTCCAAATTTTGAGCGGAGCTCAAAATTTATCCGGTCGGCTTACGCCGACCGCGCTGCGCTAAAAACGCGCCACGGGCGCGTTTTCTTTACGCTCCGCGCCCTGGCGGGTTCGAATCCCTCCTCCGCCGTATTTGCTTGTTAGGGACTCAAAACAAAAAAGCTCCCATTCCCGGGAGCTTTCTCAACCAAAATGGCGGAGGAGGAGGGATTCGAACCCTCGTGACCTTATACAGGCCAAACGGTTTTCGAGACCGCCGCATTCAACCACTCTGCCACCCCTCCGCGTGGGGTAAAAACAAAGCAGGCTCGAAGGCCTGCTTTGGAATTAACTGGCGGAGAGTCAGGGATTTGAACCCTGGAGACGCTTTTGACGCCTACACGATTTCCAATCGTGCTCCTTCGGCCACTCGGACAACTCTCCGTTAAATGCGAAAGTCAGTATACACGAGGAATCGCAAAGTGCAAACAGAAAAGTTGGCATTTTTTAAAACGCTTTGCCGCGCTTGGCGTTGCAGTGGGGTTTGAGGTGCCAAAAAACGGCTTCCGACCAGCCTGGTTGATCAACTCAATTGTTCAAAAGGGGTATTCATAAGCGACTTGGCAATGAATATAAAAATCTTTGGGTGGTGTTGTGGACCACTGGTATGCATTTTGCGACCACAACCTTGTACCCGTTGACCTGCGGCTTGGCTCAGCTTGTCCCCACGGCACCGTATCTTGTCCACAGATCCGTCAAGCTCTTGGTCGGCATTTGGTTGGAATGTGCATGAAACGTCGTGCGAGTATGGGCATATGTGGAGGTCATGAGGTTGTAGCTGCATATTCTTGCAGCCTAGGAGGTTGAAAGATATTATTACCAAGTCTTTTCCTGCTTCAGGCGCACCTTCACGACCTGAAGCCACATTTGCCCAGAGGAGGTGACAATATGAAGGCTTATGAACTGCTGTTCTTTGTTGACCCGTCGCTCGACCCCGAGACTCGTCTCGCTGTTATGAAGCGTATCGATACCACGATCGCTGAGGGCGCTGGCAAGGTCGACTCCGTTGACGAGTGGGGCAAGCGCAAGCTCGCCTACGAGATCAACGACCTCACCGATGGTGACTACACCCTCATCAACTTCCACGCAGATCCTACCCAGATCGCCGAGCTTGATCGCGTCCTGCGCATCACCGACGCTGTGGTCCGCCACATGATCGTCCGTCGCGACGACCAGGAGTAAGACTGTCGTTTTGGACTGGGCTTGTGCCCCAAGAGGAAGTAGTGAGTTATGAGCATCAATCGAGTGAACATCACCGGTAACCTCACCCGCGATCCCGAGCTGCGCGCCACCGCCGGCGGAACCCAGGTTCTGTCCTTTGGCGTCGCCGTGAACGATCGTCGCCGCAACGCGCAGACTGGCGAGTGGGAGGACTATCCCAACTTTGTCGACTGCACCATGTTCGGCACCCGCGCCGAGGCCGTGAGCCGTTTCCTGGCAAAGGGAAACAAGGTCGCGATCGAGGGCAAGCTGCGCTACAGCTCTTGGGAGCGCGACGGCCAGCGCCGGAGCAAGCTTGAGGTCATCGTCGATGAGATCGAGTTTATGAGCTCCCGTGGTGGCCAGGGTGGCTACGATCAGGGCGGTTACGCCCCCGCAGCTCCCGCGCCCGCAGCACGTCCTGCCGCACCGGTGGCTACGCCGCCCGCGGTCGACGTCTACGATGAGGACATCCCGTTCTAAGGGTTGTTCACCTATTTTTGAGTGAGAGGCGGCTTCGGTTCGCCGAAGTTGCCAAACGAAAGGTATTTTGACATGGCTAATGATTTTTCTGCACGTCAGCCGCGTCGTAAGTACTGCCAGTTCTGCAAGGAGAACACTGAGTTCATCGACTATAAGGACACTCAGCTTCTCCGTAAGTACATGACCGACCGTGGCAAGATCAAGCCCCGTCGCGTCACTGGCGCTTGCACGCAGCATCAGCATGACATCGCCAACGCCATCAAGCGCGCCCGCGAGATGGCTCTCCTGCCGTACACCGTCCCCGTGGTTTCCTCTCGTGGCAACCGCGACCGCGGCTAAGAAGGGAGACGCATCATGAAGGTTATTCTTCTCGATGAGATCAAGGGCAAGGGCGGCGAGGGTGACGTCGTAGAGGTCGCTCAGGGTTACGCTGAGAACTTCCTGTTCCCCAAGAAGCTCGCTGTTGCCGCCACCAAGGGCAACCTCAAGCAGCTTGACGAGCGTCGCAACAACATCGCCAAGCGCGAGGCCGTCCGTCTGGCTACCGCCAACGAGACCAAGGCTGCCTTCGAGGGCAAGACGGTCACCGTTGACGTCAAGGTCGGCGACGAGGGCATCCTCTTTGGCTCCGTTACCGCCGCTATGATCGCTGACGCCATCAAGGCTCAGCTCGGTATGGACATCGACCGCAAGCGCGTCGAGCTCGGTAAGCCCATCAAGGTTGCCGGTGCCCACACCGTTGCCATCTCGCTGTACCGCGAGATCAAGGCCGAGGTTGTCGTTCTCGTCGGCGTTACCGCCGAGGAGCTCGCTGCCGAGGCTGAGGTCGAGGAGGCCGCTGAGGTCGCCGAGGCCGAGACCGCCGAGGTCGAGACTGAGGCTGCTGCCGAGTAGCATTTGCTGCAACGCAACAATCTTGTTCTAAGAAGGGCGCTCTGGGAAACCAGGGCGCCCTTTTGTTTTTTGCGCTGAGTGAGTGTCATGGTGAACGTTGCGTCGAAGTCCTATATACAGGACCGTTCATCCGTTTGGTTCGGTGATGATTGGCCGCGCGCGGCGCGTTTTGGGACCGTGGCTGATACTATGGATGCTCGCAAGCGATATGAATGAGGATGCTCATGGCATATGACGATAGGGAGACCGGGCTGACGGTTGAGGACCGCGGCTCAAAGTTGGGTCTTCCCCAAAACCAAGATGCAGAGGCCAATGTGCTGGCCGCTATGCTGCTATCGCCCGAGGTGGTCGAAGAAGCCCAGGTCGAGCTGCAGCCCGATGACTTCTACCGGCCCATTCATAAGACCATCTATACCGCGATGGTCGATATGTACAACAGCCGCATTCCCATCGACTCCATCTCGCTGATCGATTACCTGCGAAGCATCAACAAGCTCGATGCCGTGGGCGGCGAAGCGTACATTTTGGAGTTGATGGGTCAGACCCTGTCGCTCGTCAACTGGCAGCATCATGCCGCCATCGTTCGCCGCGATTCGATGCTGCGTGAGCTGATCGGCGCCACCAACGAGATCAACGCGCTGGCATATAATGCCCCCACCGACACCAAAGAGGTTGTCGAGCTGGCCGAGAGCAAGCTACTCAAGGTTACGGCACGCGAGGTCAAGTCGAGTTACAAGACGTTGACCGAGTTTATGGTCGAGGCCTATAACGAGGCCGAGGAAGTGTGCCAGGCCGGTGGCCAGGCTGCGGGCGTGCCCACGGGCTTCCCGTCGCTCGACCGCATGCTCATGGGTTTTCGCGAAGGCCAGCTCATCATTATCGGCGCCCGTCCTGCTGTAGGTAAGACGTCGTTCGCTCTGAACCTGGCACTTAACGCTGCCGCTGCTGGTTATACCGTCGGCTTCTTCTCGCTGGAGATGTCGGGCAAGGAAATTGCCCAGCGTCTGATTTGCGCCTACGCCATGATCTCGATCAGTGACTTCCGCATGGGCCGTATTAGCCCCGAACAGTGGGCCAATATCAACGAGGCCACGCAGACCTTGTCCAAGCTCGATATTCTGATTGACGATACGCCCGGCACCACAGTGACCGAGATTCGCGCCAAGAGCCGCCGTATGCTCCATAACAAGGAGAAGGCAATCATCATCCTGGACTACCTGCAGCTGGTGAGTCCTCCGCCGGGACGCCGCTCCGAGAGCCGTACCGTCGAGGTTTCGGAGATGTCGCGTGGTCTGAAGATCATGGCCAAGGAGCTCAAGATCCCGCTCATCGCGCTGTCGCAGCTTTCGCGTCAGGTTGAATCCCGTACCGGCAAGCGCCCGCAGCTTTCCGACCTTCGTGAATCGGGCTCCATCGAGCAGGACGCCGATATCGTTATGTTCTTGGACCGCTCCGCCGACGAGGCCGAGGCCTCGCGCGACGATCGACCCGACGAGGGCGTCACGCGTATCGTCGTGGCCAAGAACCGTTCGGGCCCGATCGGCGACGTCGACCTGATGTTCCTGCCGGCATCCACCAAGTTCTATGAGCTTGATGGGGCACATGCCGAGGAGTAGGACAGGCGCCCGTTGCACGGGTATACTGGGAATGTTTTGTGCTTCTGCGTGCCGGCGTGGCGCGTAGACAGTCCATGAATGTAAGGAGTAAACATGCCGTCAACCGTTTTGGTCGGTGCCCAGTGGGGCGATGAGGGCAAGGGTAAGATTTGCGACCTAGTCGCCGGCGACTTCGATGCCGTCGTGCGCTACTCGGGCGGCAACAACGCCGGTCACACCATCGTCGTCAACGGCAAGAAGTACGGCCTGCACCAGGTGCCCTCCGGCATCATGTATTCCGACCACGTGTCGGTGATCGGTAACGGCTGCGTCGTCAACCCCAAGGTTGTCCTTGAGGAGATCGATATGTTCGAGGCCGACGACATCACCACCAAGAACCTCAAGATTAGCGGCAACGCGCATGTCATCATGCCGTACCACATCGATCTGGATGGCGCCTTTGAGCAGAAGCTCGGCAAGAAGAACATCGGTACCACCAAGCGCGGCATCGGTCCGTGCTATCAGGACAAGATGGTCCGCATTGGCCTGCGCATGCAGGACATGCTGGACGAGGCGCTGTTCCGCGACAAGCTGGAGACCGCTCTCGCCCGCGTGAACCCCGAGCTCGAGCTCATCTACAACCTGCCCACCTACACCGTGGACCAGATTTGCGACGAGTACCTGCCGATGGCCGAGCGCCTGCGTCCCTACATCACCGAGACGAGCCTGCTGCTCAACAACATGATCGATGAGGGCAAGGACCTGCTGTTTGAGGGCGCCCAGGCGACGCTGCTCGACATCGACCACGGCACCTATCCGTACGTGACGTCTTCCAACTGCACCGCCGGCGGCGCCATTACCGGTTCCGGCGTCGGCATGAAGAACGTCGACCGCGTGCTGGGCGTCATGAAGGCCTATATCACCCGCGTCGGTTCGGGCCCCATGCCCACCGAGCTTTCCTATGAGTCCGAGGCCGGTCACACGCTGACCGAGGAGGGCTATGAGTACGGCGTGACCACCGGTCGCCGTCGTCGCTGCGGCTGGTTCGACGGCCCTATTGCCAACTACGCCTCGCGCGTCAACGGCCTCACCGATATCGCCATGACCAAGCTCGACGTGCTTTCGGCCTTCGACACCATCAAGGTGTGCGTGGCCTACGACGTCGATGGCGAGCGCTATACCAGCGTGCCCGAGCATCAGGTTCGCTTTGAGCACGCCAAGCCCATCTACGAGGAGCTTCCTGGTTGGAAGTGCGATATCACTGGCTGCCGCAGCTTTGAGGAGCTGCCGCAGGAGGCTCAGGACTACGTGGCGTTTATCGAGGATCTGGCACACACCCGCGTGACGTTCGTTGGCGTTGGCGCTGGTCGCGAGCAGATCATCAACCGATTCTGGAAGTAATCGGGACTATTTGGTTATTGCGATATACCCCTTTGCAGCCCGGACGGGCGGCCGAGGGGTATATTTGCTTGCAAAGGGCTCGCGCGGAGCGGGCCGTTCATCCATAGAGGAGGCACCCTTGAAGGCGGACACTCAAACCATCGACATCCTGTTGTTGGGCAGCGGCGGCCGCGAGCATGCTTTGGCAGCTAAGCTCGCAGCATCACCGCGCGCCGGCAAGCTCTACATCGCGCCGGGTAACGGCGGCACTGCGAGCTGCGGCGAGAACGTTGTTCTCGACGACTGCGATCCTGCGGCCGTGGCGGCGTTTGCGCAGAGCCACGGATGCGGACTCGTGGTGATTGGCCCCGAGGCTCCGCTCGTGGCGGGCGTGGCCGACGCCGTGCGCGCGGCGGGTATTCCCTGCTTTGGCCCGGCTGCCGAGGGCGCCCAGATGGAGGGCTCCAAGCTGTTCTCCAAGCAGCTCATGGAGCGTGCCGGTATCCCGACGGCAGCCTACGGCTCGTTTACCGACGAGGCTTCGGCTCTTGCCTATGTGCGTGAGCAGGGCGCTCCGCTGGTCGTCAAGGCTGACGGCCTGGCCGCAGGCAAGGGCGTTATCGTGGCGACTGAGCTCGAGCAGGCCGAAGAGGCCGTGCGCGAGTGTTTTGGCGGCACCTTTGGCGATGCCGGCAATACCGTGGTCATCGAGGAGATGCTCGTTGGTCCTGAGTGCTCGCTGCTGGCCTTTACCGACGGCAAGACCGTGCGCCCCATGGCCACTTCGCAGGACCACAAGCGTGCGCTCGAGGGCGACAAGGGTCCCAACACCGGTGGCATGGGCGTTTACAGCCCGGTGCCCATCGTGACTGACGAGGAGCACGCCACGATGGTGAAGGTCATGGAGCAGACCGTGGCCGAGCTCGCTGCCGAGGGCATCGACTACCGCGGCTGCCTGTATGGCGGCTTTATGCTCACCCCCGCCGGCCCCAAGGTGCTGGAGTTCAACGCCCGCTTTGGCGACCCCGAGACGCAGGTCGTGCTGCCGCGCCTCAAGAACGACCTGGTCGAGGTTATGCTCGCCTGCGCCAACTGCGAGCTTGATCAGATTGAGCTCGACTGGCGTGACGAGTGGGCCGTGGCTGTTGTTCTGACGAGCGCGGGCTATCCCGGCAGCTACGAGAAGGGCAAAGTCATCACCGGCATCGCCGATGCCGAGGCCATGGAGAACGTGACCGTGTACCACGCGGGCACTGCCGTGGTGGACGGCCAGCTCGTGACCAATGGTGGCCGCGTGCTTGCCGTGACCGCTCTGGGCGACACGTTCGAGAATGCTCGCAACCTTGCCTACGAGGCCTGCGAGAAGATTGATTTTGAGGGCAAGACCCTGCGTCACGACATCGGCCTGCGCGCGCTGCGCGGCCGCGACGCCTGGGATGCCTAAAATCCGAGAGGAATGAGACGGATGGACGAGAAGAACGAAGAGCTCGTGGACGCGCAGATCGTCGAAGAGGACAGCCGCATGTATGGGCACGCCGAGGGCGAGCCTGGTGGCGAGGTCGCTGACGAGCCGGCACTGGTGCTGGGCGACGACGACCCGCACGATGCCGAGCTGCACGAGAAGATTCTTTCGGAGGAGTGCGCCTGGAAGGGCAAGATCCTCGACGTCCACCGTCTTGAGGTTGAGCTGCCCAACGGTCACCGCAGCGCCCGCGATATCGTTCGCCATCCGGGTGCGGCGGCCGTTGTGGCACTGACCGAGAGCGGCAAGATCGTACTGGTGCGTCAGTACCGCACCGCCATCGACCGCGTGACGGTCGAGATTCCCGCCGGCAAGCTCGATCCAGGCGAGGACCCGCTCGATTGCGCCAAGCGCGAGCTGCATGAGGAGACGGGCTTTAGGGCTGGTCGCATTCGCTTTTTGACGTCGATTGTCACGTCCTGTGGTTTTTGCGATGAGATTATCCACATCTACTTGGCTACCAAGCTCGAGTTTGATGCGCCCAACCCCGATGATGACGAGTTTGTCAACGTGGACCTGGTGCCGCTGCACGAGCTGATCGACGCCGTACTCGACGGCAAGATCGAAGACGCCAAGACCGTCGTAGGCGCCTTGGCCTGCGACAGCATCGCGCACCGCCTTGGGGGCACGGAGCTCTAGGTTACGCGGTTTTACCAAACCGCGTAACGAGTCGACGCTGCAAACGCCCCTAAGCGGCAATCTGCCTTTCAATCGTCGCTCGCGTACCGAAGTACGCGTCGCTCCTCTTTCAAGGCACCTTGCTCGCTTAGGGACGTTTTCGCTGACGTTGCTAGAACATCGGCGTTATGTTTGTTGGGACGCTTTGTTTTCAGCCCGACCGGCTCAACCGGATTTATCACGCTATTTATTTCTCTTCGAGGACTGCATGTTTAAGAGGTTTCTTTCGTATTACGAGCCCCAGATGGGGCTTTTTGTTGCTGATACTGTTTGTGCTCTGGTGCTTGCCGCCATTGACCTTGCTTTTCCTATTATTCTGCGTAATTTGACCGGTGGGCTATTTACTCAGGGTCAGGCTGCCATTATGCAGGCGCTCGGCATGATCGCGGTGGGCTTGGTGCTGATGTATGCCGTCCGCTGCGCCTGCCGCTACTTTGTGAGCTATTGGGGCCACGTGATGGGCGCGCGCATGGAGTCCAAAATGCGCGAGGACCTGTTCGACCAGTATGAGCGCTTTAGCTTTGCGTACTTCGACCGCAACAGCTCGGGTGACATGATGAGCCGCGTGGTCAGCGACCTGTTCGATATCTGCGAGGCGGCGCATCACGTACCCGAGTGGATCATCATCTGCGGTATCGAGATTATCGGCTCGTTTGTGATCCTCTTTACCATCGCTCCGGTGCTGGCGCTTGCCATGGCCGTGGTGACGGCGGCGTTTGCGGTCGTCATGTTTTGGCAGAACATGCGCATGCGCGAGGTCTTTAGCGACAACCGCAAGAAGATCAGCGGCATTAATGCACAGCTGCAGGATTCTCTGGCGGGCATGCGCGTGGTCAAGAGCTTTGCCAACGAGGAGACCGAGCGTGCCAAGTTCCGTGCCTCTAACGACCGCTACCTTTTGTCCAAGGAGAACATGTATCACGCCATGGGCGTCTATACCGCGACGTATGGCCTGCTCTCGGGTGTGCTCTATGTGATCGTGGTGCTGCTGGGCGGCTGGCTGGTCGCCAAGGGACAGCTGCAGGCGGTCGATATGGCGACCTTTGCACTCTATATTTCGCTGTTCTGCACGCCGCTCGAGACACTCGTCAATTCGGCCGAAACGTATCAGAAGGCTATCGCCGGCTTTAAGCGTATGGACGAGGTGCTCTCGACGGCGCCGGATATCCAGGACAAGCCGGGCGCTACGGATCTGCAGGTGACTGCCGGCGCCGTGGAGTATCACGACGTGTGCTTTAACTACGAGGATGTTGAGCTGGGCGAGGGCTATGCCGACGAGCGTCCCGTTATCGACCATATGGACCTGTCCATCAAGCCCGGGCAGACCATCGCTTTGGTTGGCCCTTCGGGCGGCGGCAAGTCCACGACCTGTTCGCTGCTGCCGCGCTTTTATGACGTGGCTACCGGATCCATTAGCATCGACGGTCAGGACGTGCGCGATGTGACGCAGCAGAGCCTGCGCCGCGCCATCGGCCTGGTGCAGCAGGATGTCTATCTGTTTGACGGCACGATTGGCGAGAACATCGCCTACGGCAAGCCGGGCGCTACGGCAGAAGAGATCGCCGAGGCCGCCCGTCGCGCCAACATCGATGCCTTTATCGAGTCGCTTCCGCAGGGCTACGACACCGTGGTGGGCGAGCGCGGCAGCCGTCTTTCGGGCGGACAGAAGCAGCGCGTTGCCATCGCGCGCGTGTTTCTCAAGAACCCCAAGATCCTGATTTTGGACGAGGCGACGAGTGCTTTGGATAACGAGAGCGAGGAGGCGGTGCAGGAGTCACTCGAAGAGCTGGCACGCGGCCGCACCACGATTATCATCGCCCACCGTCTTTCGACCATTAAGCATGCCGATGAGATTGCGACCGTTGAGCATGGTCGCGTTGTGGAGCGTGGCACGCACGAGGAGCTTCTCGCCCGTGGCGGCACCTATGCCCGTTACTATCGAATGCAGTTCGAAGGTGCGCGTGCGCACGAGCTCGACTGATTGATATGACAGGAAGTTTATGGCTGACAAGAACCCTTTGACTCCGGAAGAAGTGACGGAGTTATTCTCCGAAATCGATGCATCCGGCGTCTTGGATCCCACGCTCGCCAAAAAGCGTACCGAGCGCATGCGTGAGAAGGAGGCTGCGGCCAAGCGCGGTGACAAAGCGGCGCTAGCGCAGCTGCGCAGCGAGGACCGCGCGAGCCAGGCAAAACATATCGACCCGCTGTCCGAGGACGATCCTTCGGGCTCGCAGGTGAGCCATACCATTACGAAGACCGCGATGGCCGTGGTCATCGGTATTTTGGTGCTGATCGTGGGCATGCAGATTGGCTACGGCGTGATGCGTCGTCTGAACACCGCCAACCTGTCCGAGAGCGTTTCGGTCGATACCGTTTCGACCGCGCTCAAGGGTGGACTTGAATGGGGCAACGGCTTTACGCAGTTCCCGCTCGACTTTACCGTCGATGAAGCCGATGAGCGTACGGGCACGGTCGAGGTGACGGTGTTGGACACATCGTCTGCCAACGAGCTCGAGCTGCTGTCCAACGGGCAGATCCAGGCCGCGGCGCTTGCGACCAACGCGCTGCTCAACGATAAGATCGACCGCGTGGTGTATAACGTTCACGCCTATATCGACGAGGATAGCAACATTCAGCACGATTCCTTCTTTGGCATGTTCCCCGCGCGGGGCCACCAGAGCGCCATTTTGACGTTCGTGTGGACCAAGAGCTCATCCAACGCCACGAGTATCGACTGGAAGATGCGCATCGTGAGTATGGATGACACCATCGCCGAACGCATTCAGAAGCAGGTGAACTCGGTGTCGTCGTTGATTGAGGACCCGGTGGTGAGCCAGACCAAGATTGACGAGGAAAAGGCCGAGCGTGACCTGGAACATCGTCTGCATGGCCGCGAGATTTTCCGCGGCGGCAAGCCCGATCGCACACCGTCCGAACTGCTGGAGCAGGACAAGAAAAAATAAGACGCCATCATCCCGCGTGAGCCACAAGCCCCGCGGGATGTTTTTTTTGGGACGGGGATTAAAAAACATTATGCATAGAAAGTCATAATTATCATTTCGTAAACATTTCGATGAAATTAACGCCATGAGGCATGCTTGCGGTTACAATACCGCGAGGCCTAACTACACACCTTTAAGCCGGTCCTGTGAGACCGGGAAGGAGAATTATGGCGAACAACCATACCGCGGGCGCTGCCGCCCGCACCTTCGCGCCCAGCGAGCTTTGCCAGCGTATGCTGGCCAAAACCAGCAAGGGCACCTGCGGTCCCTGCATCCTGTATCTTGAGGATGGGACCATTTTTTATGGACGTGCATGCGGCGCCAAGGGCACCGCGACCGGCGAAGTCTGCTTCAACACCTCGCTCGAGGGCTACTTTGAGGTCATGACCGACCCAAGTTATGCCGGCCAAATCGTAACCATGACCTATCCGCAGATCGGCAACTACGGTATCGACGAGACCGACGTCCAGTCGGCCTTCCCCGGCGACGCCGTGCGCCCTGCGAGCGCTCCGGCCATGCGCGGCATGATCGTTCGCGACATGTGCGCCACGCCTTCTAACTGGCGTTCGGCCGTCAGCGTGCCGGAGTATCTGCGCGCCCACGGCATCGTCGCTATCGAGGGCGTCGACACCCGCGCTCTGGTGCGCCATCTGCGCGACAATGGTTCCAAGATGGGCATTATCTCGACCGAGATCTTCGACGTCGACGAGCTTGCCGAGCGTCTGGCCGCAGCGCCCACGCTGGTAGGCGAGAACCTGGTGAAGACCGTAAGTTGCCCCGCGCCTCACGAGTTTGTGGCCGCCGACCTGCCTGCCACGCATGACTTTGCACTTGCGGTTGCCGCTCCTGCCCGTCACAAAGTGGTCGCCTACGACTGCGGCGTCAAGCGCGGCATTCTGGAGGGCCTCGTCCGCGCCGGCTGCGACCTTACTGTCGTGCCGTGGGATACGCCTGCGAGTGAGGTGCTCGACATGAATCCCGATGGCGTCTTTTTGTCCAACGGCCCCGGCGACCCCGATGCCGTGGTGGAGACCTACGAGCAGGTGCAGCAGCTGATCGGCAAGGTGCCGGTCTTTGGCATTTGTCTTGGTCACCAGATGATTAGCCTGGCCTGCGGCGCCCAGATGGAAAAGCTTAAGTTCGGTCACCGCGGTGGCAACCAGCCGGTCATGAACCTGGTAAGCCGTCGCGTGGAGATCACCGCGCAAAACCATGGCTTTGGCCTGCTGTTCCCCAGCTTGGGCAATCTTGTCCCCGAGCTTTCCGGCGGCGAGACCGAGCATGCGGCCGATGGAGATCTGCGCGTCTGGGTGCGCCGCGGAATCGCGCCGGTCGTGATGAACGAGCGCTTTGGCCGCATTCGCCTAACACATGTGAATCTCAACGACGGCACCGCCGAGGGTATCCAGCTGCTCGACGCCCCGTGCTTCTCGGTCCAGTACCACCCCGAGGCTTCGCCTGGCCCCACCGATGCCCACTATCTCTTTACCGCCTTTACGCGACTCATGGACGGCGAGGAGAACTACCTGGACATCGACACCGCGAAGGACCGCCTCGCCGGCTGGAATTTTGCCGAGACCGCCGCGACCGAGACCGAGGAGAACTAACATGCCGAAACGTACTGACATCAAGCGCATCCTTGTCATTGGTTCGGGCCCCATCGTTATTGGCCAGGCATGTGAGTTCGACTACTCCGGCGCCCAGGCCTGCAAGGTGCTCAAGGAGGATGGCTTTGAGGTCATCCTGGTCAACTCCAACCCGGCGACCATCATGACCGACCCGGGTCTTGTCGACCGCACCTATGTCGAGCCCATCACCGCCGAGTTTATCGAGCGCGTGATCAAGAAAGAGCGTCCGGACGCGCTGCTGCCCACGCTGGGCGGCCAGACCGGTCTGAACGCCGCCGTCGAGCTGGCGAAAGACGGCACGCTCGACAAGTACGGCGTCGAGATGATCGGCTGCGACCTGGCCGCCATCGAGCGCGGCGAGGACCGCAAGCTCTTTAACGAGGCCATGGCCGAGATTGGCCTGGAGGTCGCGCGCTCGGGCTATGCCTACAGCGTGGCCGACGCCGAGGCTATCGCCGAGCGCGTGGGCTATCCCTGCGTACTGCGCCCGAGCTTTACCCTCGGCGGCGCCGGCGGCGGCATCGCTCACACCCACGAGGAGCTCGTCTCCATCGTGAGCCAGGGCCTCGAGCTCTCGCCCGCCCACGAGGTGCTGGTCGAGGAGTCCATCGAGGGCTGGAAAGAGTATGAGATGGAGGTCATGCGTGACCACGCCGGCAACGGCATCATCGTGTGCTCCATCGAGAACCTCGACCCCATGGGCGTGCATACCGGTGACTCCATCACCGTGGCGCCGGCGCAGACGCTCTCCGACCTTGAGTATCAGCGCATGCGCGTGGCCTCGCTCGCCATTCTGGAGAAGATCGGCGTCGAGACCGGCGGCTCCAACGTGCAGTTTGCCGTGAACCCCCGGACCGGCCGCCTGATCGTCATCGAGATGAACCCGCGCGTGAGCCGTTCGTCCGCACTGGCCTCCAAGGCCACGGGTTTCCCCATTGCCAAGGCCGCCGCACGCCTGGCAGTGGGCTACACGCTCGACGAGATCGTCAACGACATCACCAAGGCCACGCCCGCCTGCTTTGAGCCCACAATCGACTACTGTGTGGTCAAGGTGCCGCGCTTTGCCTTCGAGAAGTTCAAGGGTACCGACCCCACGCTCACCACGCGCATGAAGGCCGTGGGCGAGATCATGGCGATCGGCCGCACCTTCGAGGAAGCCTTTGGCAAGGCCATGCGTTCGCTGGAGGACGGGCATCAGGGCATTTGCGTCGGTGGCAAGGAGGGTGCCGACAAGCTGAGCGACGATGAGCTCGCTCAAGCCGTGGCAACGCCGACCGAGCACCGCATTTTCTTTGTGGTCGAGGCTCTGCGCCGCGGCTGGGATATCACCCGCATCCATGCCATCTGCGGCATCGATCCGTGGTACCTCAACCGCATCAACGACATGGTGCAGGTTCAGGAGAGCATCCGCGGCATGCGTGTGGAGGACATTGATGCCGACGCGATGCGCCTGCTCAAGCAGTATGGCACGAGTGACGCCGAGATTGCCGCGCTGACCGGCTCGGACGAGCGCTTTGTGCGCGCCTACCGCAAGGGCCTGGGTGTGGTTCCCAGCATGAAGACGGTCGATACCTGCGCGGCCGAGTTCTCGAGCGCCACGGAGTACCATTACAAGACCTACGAGAACATCTACCGCACGAGCCCGGTCGCCAAAAAGTGTGTGGCCCCCGACGAGACCACGCCGGTAGATAAGCCCAAGGCGATGATCCTGGGTGCCGGACCCAACCGTATCGGCCAGGGCATCGAGTTTGACTACTGCTGCGTGCATGCGAGTTATGCGCTGGCGGCCCGTGGCTTTGAGACCATCATGGTCAACTGCAATCCCGAGACCGTCTCGACCGACTACGACACGTCCGACCGCCTGTATTTTGAGCCGCTCACCTACGAGGACGTCATGGACGTCATTGACGTTGAGCGTCCCGACGGCGTCGTGGTGACGCTCGGCGGCCAGACCCCGCTTAAGCTGGCGCGCATGCTCGAGGAGAGTGGCGTCAACATCATGGGCACCAAGCCCGATGCCATCGACTTTGCCGAGGACCGCGAGCGCTTTGCCGCCCTGCTCGACAAGCTGGGCATTATGTATCCGCCGGCGGGCCAGGCAACCTCGTTTGAGGAGGCCGAGGCCGTGGCCGCGCACATCGGCTATCCGCTGCTGGTGCGTCCGAGCTACGTGCTGGGCGGCCGCGGTATGATGATCGCCTACGATGCCGAGCATCTGCGCGATTACATGGCCGAGGCCGCGCGCATTAGCCCCGACTACCCGGTGTATCTGGACCGCTTCCTGGAGGGCGCAATCGAGTCGGACGTCGACGCTCTGTGCGACGGCGAGGAGGTCTACATCGGCGGTATCCTGGAGCATATCGAGGAAGCCGGTATCCACTCCGGCGACTCCGCGACCTGCATTCCGCCGTTCAGCTTTAGCGAGAGCCTGCAGGCAAAGCTTCGCGAGACCACACGCCGCATCGCGATGGCGCTGGGCGTGCGCGGCCTGGTCAACGTGCAGTACGCCATTAAGGGCGAGACCGTTTACGTGATCGAGGCCAACCCGCGCGCAAGCCGTACCGTGCCGTTTATCTCCAAGGCCACCGGTGTGCCACTGGCCAAGTGTGCCGCACGTATCATGGCGGGCGATTCCATCGCGAGCTTGGGCCTGCCGAGCGACGAGCGCCAGCTGGACTGGTTCTGCATGAAGGAAGCCGTTATGCCCTGGGGTCGTTTCCCGGGCGCTGACGTTATCCTGGGGCCCGAGATGAAGTCGACGGGCGAGGTCATGGGTATCGCCAAGAGCTATCCCGAGGCATACGCCAAGACGCAGCTGGCGATTGACTACAAGCTGCCCGACCCGAGCGCCGGCAAGGTGTTCATTAGCGTGTGCGACCGCGACAAGCGTCACATCCTTTCGGTCGCGCGTATCCTGCGCTACCTGGGCTTTGATATCTGCTCCACCGAGGGAACGGCGCGCGTGCTGCGTGGAGGCAACGTGACGTGCGAGGTTGTGGAAAAGATCAGCGGCCCGCACGACGGCGAGCGTCCCAACATCGGCGACCTGATCGCCGACGGCAAGATCGCGGTGATCGTCAATACGCCGTATGGCCCGGGTTCGCGTGGCGACGGCTATCTGTTGCGTACCGAGGCGGTGCGCCGCGGCGTGACCTGTGTGACCGCGATGTCTGCCGCCAACACGTACGTGAGTGCCATCGAGGCCGTGCGCGAGGACCAGCAGGGTCACGGCAGCGCCAACGACATGGGCATGGACGTCATCGCCCTGCAGGACCTGCCGCAGTACACGGTGTAGTGTGACCTGTCCGGCCGGGGCGGGAGGGGCCGAGATTTCCCCCTTTCGCTCCGGCTGCAAGCAGAGTCGCTCAGGAGGAAACTCGGCCCCTCCCGCCCCGGCCTGCGGTGACTCGGTTGCACCGTGTGCTGCCAAAGGGGCTTTGCGCGATGACTAGGGCTAAATAAAAAGTGAGTGTGGGATCCGCCGTTCGTTCGAACGGCGGATTCCACGTTAATAATTCAGCCAACGTACGTCATAGCAATTCCCGGTAGGTCGAGGGTGCCCCGCGGCGGTCTGGTGTTTTCATCTGAACGACTTTGCGAAGCAACCGGAGTGAAGATGAAAACACCAGACCGCCGCGGGGCACCCGCAGACCGCAGGGACGGGAGCAGCTATACTACTCTCAGTAGTTAAGGGTCGCGGATCCGCCGCGTCACCGCTCTCAACAGGAGGTCTTTGTTTATGGCAGATCAAAAGCCGGTTGTCGGGATCATCATGGGCTCCAAGTCCGATCTGGGTGTTATGGAAGGCTGCACCGCCGAGCTCGAGGCACTGGGCGTGCCCTATGAGCTCGTGATTGCAAGCGCGCACCGCACGCCGGCGAAGGTCCACGAGTGGGCTTCGACTGCTGCCGATCGCGGTATCAAAGTGATTATCGCTGCCGCCGGCAAGGCCGCTCACCTGGGTGGTGTCGTGGCTGCCTTTACGCCGCTGCCGGTCATCGGCGTGCCTATGAAGACGAGTGACCTGGGCGGCATGGATTCGCTGCTGTCGATGGTGCAGATGCCTTCGGGCGTGCCCGTGGCCTGCGTTGCCATCAACGGCGCCAAGAACGCCGCCATCTACGCCACGCAGATTCTGGGCGCTTGCGACCCCGAGTACCGCAAGGTTATCGAGAAGATGAAGCAGGAGATGGCCGACGCCTAGGCGTTCCGCCGTTTCACCGCAGTATAAGGAGAGCCATGTCCGACTATCAGGGAAAACGATTCAAGGCTTCTCAGATTCCCGATCCGTCGAAGCCGGGTGCTGCCCATGCGGCACAGCAGGGTCGGACATCCTCTCCTCAGCAGCCGCGCGCGCCGCGCCCCGTGACGCCGGCGACGCATCGTCGACAGGACGCGCCAGCCGCATATCGACCTTCATCTTATAGCAACGCTAAGAAGCCGCCCCGGTCTTCATCGCATGCCGCGCCGTCGGATTACACCGAGCCGCCGCGCAAAAAGCGCCGCTCCATTATTCCCATTCTGCTCATCATCATCGGCATCGGCCTGATTGTTGCCGCCGCTGCCATCTTTATCAATGCTCAGATTGGCTATAAACAGGCAAGCGATTCGTACCAGAAAATCGAGAAGCAATATGTAAGCGATAAGGACGCCAGCGGCGTGCCGATTATCGACTTCGATGCACTTGCCCAGACAAATCCCGAGGTTGTGGGTTGGATTTACGCGCCAGGAACCAACATCAACTATCCCGTGGTGCAGACCAACAACAACTCCAAATACCTCAACACGCTGTTCGACGGTACGGCCAATGCATCCGGGGCCATTTTCCTGGATAGCAATGACACCGCGCCGGGCATGGTGGATCAGCAGACCACGATCTACGGCCACCACATGAATGACGGGTCGATGTTCAACGTGATTTCGGACACCACTGATCAGGCAACGTTCGATAGCATCGAGTTCGTGTATTACATCACACGGGATGCTACGTATAAACTGCGACCACTGGCGACCAAAGTTGTCGAGGACACGTATGCCAAGGCGCGCACACCCAATTTTGAGGGCGACGACGGGCTCAAGAACTACCTGTCCGAGATGCTCGACGGGGCTTCTGCCGTGGCGAGCGATGCCACCGATCGCGCCGCTTCGGCAACCAAGGTCGTAACGCTTGTGACCTGTCGTTCGTTATCGCTGAGCAACACACGTGCCGTCATGGTGCTCACGCCGGTCGAGGAATAGATTATGGGCTACTCAATGACGGTGAAAGGGGAAATGATGCTCGAGAATGGCAAAACGATGCCTTCGGTTGATGCTTGGCTGCGCGAGGCCAAGGCCGATGCTTCGGCGGCAGGCTGTGGGATGTATCTGACGCATAACGGCGTGGTGCGCGCGACGCCCAAGGCCGAGGCGCGCGGTGTCGAGACCGATGGCGTGGCGCCGGGCCACAAGGTGGGCGGCATGGTGTTCGGCTACGACGCCAGCAAGGTACAGGCTGCTATCGAGGCCACGCGCGCGATGCCAGGTATCGGCTATGTGCGCGTGTGGCTGGCAAGCGGCGAGCTTGCCGTAGGTGACGACATCATGCTCGTGCTCATCGGCGGGGACATTCGCCCGCACGTGGTCGATGCGCTGCAGGCGCTCGTCGGCACCATCAAGAATGAATGCGTGAGTGAGGTCGAGCGCGAGGCGTAGAGGCTTGCGTCGATAGAAGGCTCGTTTATAAAAATGCCCGCCGGTACGTGTGATACCGGCGGGCATTTTGCGTTTTGGGCGCGGTTGGCGCTACACGCGCGTCGCATCCTTGGGTCTCATGGTCATGCTCTGGAAGCGATTCTCCATAAAGTCATTATCGAAGTACTTGCCGTAGAACTGCGCAACGGGAATATCCGGTTCCGTGCCGTTGACGCGCTGATACCAATAATCGAGCGACTGCAGCGTCATGACGCCATCGACCAGCATAATGATGGTGAAGATGACGGTAGCCGAGTAGCGGCTCTTCCACGGAATCATGTTGATGAGCTTGAGCAGCCTCGGCAGCAGCAGCTTGATCCAGATGAGGCCACCCAGGCCCCACAGGCAGGCGAAGCCCGTGCAGGTACGTCCGCCGGTAAGGACGGCGAGCGGATCGGGCATGCCAAAGAGCTTCATATGCGAGTAGCTCCACGAGACCACGCCAAACGAGGTCTGCATAAACCAGCCCACGAACACCTCAAAGCTTGCGCCGAGCAGCGCGCTCACCAAAAAGATAATGATGGGGTTCTTTTTGTAGAAGCGGTTGAGCACCATGGTCATGAGTACGGCGCCAAATCCGTAGATGGGGCTGAAGGGGCCAAACAGCATGCCGGCGCGGTTCTGGTAGACGCCCGGGTCGTCGACCGTCATGTGCCAGATGTCCTCGGCGATCAGGCCGAGTATGCAGCAGACAAAGAATACCCAGAACAGGTTGAAGTAGTTGAGCTTGATGTAGCCTTCGCCGGTTTCATCGCGCCCGAGCATGCCCTCGGCTGCGGCGTCGCGATCGAGCATCTCCTGCAGGCGGCGCTGCAGCTCGCGCTCCTGGCGCAGCGTGGGGTCGACGGTGGCCGAAAGCGCGACGAGGATACCGAGCTGGATGGCAGGGCGCAGCAAGAAAGGCCCGATGCCCTGGAGCATCACGTCAACCAAAAGCTCGACGACGGTGAATGCAATAAGGATGTAGGACAGGCGAGCGGCGTTGCGGCGCTGGTTTTTGATGAGGTCCAGGCCAAAGATGATCAGGATGACGGCGCTTGCCGCAGAGAGCATGATGCCGGCGACGATAAGGCCGACCGCGACGAGCGTGTTGTCGCCGAGCTTGGCGGCGGCGTTGCCGTTGATGAGCGCGGTGATGACCTGCCACATAAAGGCGCCGACCGAAGGGAGCGTGCCCACGCCGGACAGGATGCACAGGACGGCGTACACCTTAATGATGAGGGGGATCTTCTTGACCTCCGTGGCGCTGGGGACGCTGGGGTCGAGTTCGTTTCGATCCATATAGAACCTTTCTCGTTTTGCTGTAGGTGCAAGGATACGCCGCCGACCTGCTAAAAGACAGGACAAACGACCCAATTGCAGCAATGTAAGCCCTAGCGGTGGACGAGACGCGTCGCGACGGAAGCATGCGAGATCGTCGGCCCCGAGGCGGTTGCCCAATAAAATGTTTGGCTGCAAAACGGATTATAAGCTCGGTGGGCTTTTAAAAAGCGCTGTTCATGCGCAGGAGTGCTTGTCTTGCCGTGCGTATAATAGGGCAGGTAACGCCAAATAACGAGGCTCTGAGGGGATGCCATGTCTCAAGAAACCATCCGCGCGGCCGAGCGTGCCGCGGGACAGGTGAAGACCATGTCGACGTATGATCCGGACTCCGACCAGCTGCATGAGGAATGCGGCATTTTTGGTGTGTGGGCACCCGATCGCGATGTGGCTCGACTGACGTACTTTGGTCTGCGCGCGCTGCAGCATCGCGGCCAGGAATCGGCGGGAATCGCCGTGGGTGATGGCGGCACGGTTATGGTCCGCAAGGATCTGGGCCTGCTCGACCGCGTGTTCTCCAACGCCGACCTGTCGACACTCTCCGGCCAGCTGGCCGTGGGCCACGTGCGCTATGGCACCGCCGGTGCCAAGAGCTGGGAAGCCTCGCAGCCGCATCTTTCCACCATCAACAGCGTCATTATCGCGCTTGCTCACAACGGCACTCTGGTCAACACCGACGAGCTACGCCGCCAGCTGATCGAGCTGGGCGTGCCGTTCCTCTCCAATTCGGATTCCGAGGTCGCGACCAAACTCATCGGCTACTTTACTCAGCGTACAGGCCATCTGCGCGAGGGCATTCGCAAGACCATGGAGCTCGTGCGTGGCGGCTACGCCATGACGCTCATCAACGAGCAGGCGCTCTACGCATTCCGCGATCCGCACGGCATTCGCCCGCTCGTGCTGGGCAAGCTGGTGGACGAGGGTCTGGACCAGGCCGATGCCGCATCCGTTTCGCAGCTGCCGTCGCAGGACGGTGCCGCTACGGTCGACGCCACCACCCATGTCACGCGCGCCGGCGGCTGGGTCGTTGCCTCCGAGACGTGCGCGCTCGATATCGTGGGCGCCGAGTATGTTCGTGATGTCCGACCCGGCGAGATCTTGCGCATCAGCGCCGAGGGTCTGGTATCCGAGCAGGGCGTGCCTGCAGCCGAAGAGCCCGCCAACTGCATCTTTGAGCAGGTCTACTTCGCCCGTCCCGACTCCATCATGAACGGCAAGAGCGTCTATGCCTGCCGTTACGACATGGGTCGTCAGCTGGCACACGAGGAGCCCGTCGAGGCCGACCTGGTCATCGGCGTGCCCGACTCCGGCCTGCCGCCCGCGGAGGGGTATTCGCACGAGAGCGGTATTCCCTTTGGCGAGGGCCTTATCAAGAACCGCTACGTGGGCCGTACGTTTATCGAGCCCACGCAGGAGCTGCGCGCCATGGGCGTGCGTATGAAACTCAACCCGCTGCGCGACAACATCGAGGGCAAGCGCCTGGTCGTCATCGACGACTCCATCGTGCGCGGCACCACCATGGTGCAGCTCGTCAAGATGCTACGCAACGCTGGCGCCAAGGAGATTCATATCCGCATCAACTCGCCCGAGGTCATCTGGCCGTGCTTCTACGGCATCGATACCGACGTGCAGTCGCAGCTTATCAGTGCCAACAAGACGGTCGATGAGATTTGTGAGTATATCGGCGCCGATTCGCTGGCCTTCCTTTCGGTCGAGGGCCTGCTTAAGGTCATGCCCAAGGGCGGTTACTGCGATGCGTGCTTTACCGGCCGCTACCCCGTGGCGATTCCCGAGAGCTTTGGCCGCGACAAGTTCATGGAGGGCTTTAAGCCCCGCAACCTAGACAAGCCGCTGCACTTTGACGACGACGCCGTGGTCGAGAAATACGACGACCGCAGCTGGGAAGAGGAACACGGCGAGGCCTAAAACCTGCCATGTAGGGACAGGTTTATTTTGGTAGGTTTTACCTGCTGTTTTGTTGATATGACGGCGCGCGTTGTTATGGCGCGCGCCGAAATGAACGCAACTATGAGCACCGTTTGGCGCCCGCGCGGCGCCACGGTAGTGGGAGAGGAAGGCTCAGATGAGCGACAGCAAGCATGTGACGTATGAGGATGCCGGCGTCGATACCGCCGAGGGCGGCCGTGCCGTTGACGCTATTAAGCAGATGGTTAAGGACACCAACCGTCCCGAGGTCATCGGCGGCATCGGTGGCTTTGGTGGCCTGTTCTCGGCTGCCGCGCTTAAGGATATGGAAGACCCGATTCTGATTAGCGGTACCGACGGCGTGGGCACCAAGCTCGTGCTCGCTCAGATCATGGACCGTCACGAGACGGTGGGCCAGGACCTGGTTGCTATGTGCGTCAACGACATTCTGGCTTCGGGCGCCGAGCCGCTGTTCTTCCTGGACTACGTTGCCATCGGCCACATCGAGGCCGAGCACATGGCAAAGATCATCAAGGGTGTGGCCGACGGCTGCAAGCTCGCGGGCTGCGCGCTCGTGGGCGGTGAGATGGCCGAGCACCCCGGCGTCATGGCTCCTGCCGACTACGACCTTGCCGGATTTACCGTGGGCGTCGTCGACCGTCCCAAGATGCTCGACCCCGCGAACGTCCGCCCCGGCGACGTGATCCTGGGCCTGCCTTCCACTGGCGTGCACTCCAACGGCTACTCGCTCGTGCGCAAGGTCATTGGCGTCGACGGCATTAAGCCGGGCACGCCCGAGGCCGCCGCTAAGGCCGAGGAGCTGAGCCGTCCGCTCGAGGAACTCGGCGGCGCATCGCTGGCAGACGCCCTGCTGGCTCCCACGCGCATCTACGTCAAGCCGATTCTGGAGCTGCTGCGCGGCGGCGCCAACGTACACGCTATCGCCCACATCACTGGCGGCGGTATTACCGAGAACCTCAACCGCGCGCTTGCCGACGACGTCGATGCCGTGGTCACCCGTAACGGCGTCGAGATGGGTTGGGACGTTCCGCCCGTCATCACCTACGTCTCGCGCCAGGCCGAGCTCGCGCCCAATGAGGCATGCAAGACCTTCAACATGGGCGTTGGCCTGTGCCTGATCGTCGCCCCCGAGGACGAGGCCGCGGTGACCGAGGCTCTGGTCGCGCTGGGCGAGAAGCCGTTCCGCGTGGGCGAGTGCGTCGAGGGTTCCGGTAAGGTCGTGTACTCCGATGAGCGCTAACGAGCAGATGGCTGCTGCCGCGAGCCTGGGCTTTGTGCCCTACACCCGTCCGACCGGCACCGATACGGCCGAGCCGCTCAAGATCGGTGTGCTCATCAGTGGTTCGGGTACCAACCTGCAGGCGCTGATCGACCTGATCGCCGCCGGCAAGCTCAACGCTTCGATTGAGCTTGTGGTGTCGAGCCGTCCTTCGGCTAAGGGTTTGCAGCGCGCTGAGCGCGCGGGCATCCAGACGCTCACGCTGTCCAAGGATGTCTATGCCGACCCCATCGCCGCCGACGAGATCATTGCGCACGAGCTGCTCGAGCGCGGTTGCGAGTATGTGGTCATGGCCGGTTACATGCGCATGGTGCACACGCCGCTGCTGGCGGCGTTTCCCAACCGCGTGGTCAACTTGCATCCGGCACTGCTGCCGAGCTTTACCGGCGCGCATGCGATCGACGATGCCTTTGCGCGCGGCGTCAAGGTAACCGGTGTGACCGTGCACTTTGCCAACGAGATCTACGACAACGGCCCCATCATCGCCCAGCGCGCGCTGGCTGTTGAGGAGGGCTGGGACGTCGACAGGCTCGAGGAGCACATCCACGCGATTGAGCACGTGCTGTATCCCGAGGTCGTGCAGATGCTCGCCGACGGTCGCGTCCACGTGCTGGAGAACGGCAAGGTCGCAATTGACGCGCCTCGCGGCTAGCGGCGCACAGTACAATTTAGCCGAGTAGTCAGGGTGGTCATTGGCGCCAAGGCGCGCGTGGCCACCTTTTGTTTTGGGTAGTCATCGGGAACGGTCTTTAACGACTGGTCATTCAAGAACGTCGCAGGTGACTAGATGAGAGAGGTGAGCGCATGGCGGATAACGAAGCGCTGTTTACGCCTGAGCTGGTGTTTTTTGATTGGGAGTGTGCAACGCCGGATGAGGTGTTTGCGCGGCTCGAGGGCGAGCTTGCACCACGTGGCTACATTGCATCCGGTTGGCTCGACGCCGTTCGCACGCGCGAGGATGCCTATCCCACGGGTCTTGCCATGCCGGCGGCAAACATTGCCATTCCGCATACCGATCCGGGGTTTGTGGCCAAGCCCTATATCGCGGTGGTGAAGCCCGCCGCGCCCGTGACATTTAACGCTATGGCTGGCATGGGCGCTCCGATGCCGGCGCAGATCGTCATCAATCTGGGCATCGCAGAGCCGGGCGGTCAGGTCGAGGCCCTGCAGGCGCTCATGAACATCTTTATGGACGCCGATGCCGCAGCCGACGTGCTCGGCCAAACCACGCCGCAGGGCATGGTCGACGCCATCCGCCGCCACTTCTAAGGTGGGGCTGAGTCGGCACTTGGGGACTGTCCCTAACTGCCGGCTGCCAGAGCTGTCCCCTTTGCACCAAAATGGTGCAGATTAACCCGTCCCCCATGCACCAGGTGTGCCGCGGGGGCTGCGTTGTGACACAATGGCGTTTGTTCGATTCGTTATGCGAAAGGCCAACTATGGCAAATAAGAAAAAGAACTCCGAGGCCGCGCCGACGCCCGAGCAGCAGGCCCGCGCTGCCTCCAGCTCTCGCAAGAAGCAGCGCAAGACGTACGTGTCTAAGACCGTCAAGATCGTCCTGGTGGTCATCGGCGTGCTGGCGATGCTGCTTTCCGTCTCGGCGATGGCGTGCTCCGGCCTTATGTCGCAGGCCGAGGACACCTCGGGCTACAAGCTGACCGGCGGTGTTGCTGCAACTATCAACGGCACCAACCTCACCGAGGACACCGTGACCAAGCAGATCATGAGCATGCGCACGTCCTACGGCTACACCAAGGATAAGGATTGGGCGCAGTATCTGGTTGACAACGACCTCACGCCCAAGAAATACCGCAAGCAACTCATCGACTCCTACACGCAGCAGATTCTGCTTCAACAGGCACAGAAGGAGAACGGCGTGACGGTGTCGGACGAGGAGGTCGAGAAGGCTTGGAAGGACGCGTGCAAGAGCGCGGGCGGTGCCAAGGCCTTTAAGAAGACCCTCAAGACCTACGGCTATACCGAGGACACCTACAAGGACTCACTCAAGGAGAGTCTGGCGCAGCAGAAACTCAAGGATGCCGTCGCGCCCACGAGCAAGCCCAAGGACAGCGAGATTGTCGATTACATCAACGAAAACCTATCCAGCTACAACGACGCCCGCCGCTCGTCGAACATCCTGATCAAGGTTGATTCCGACGCTTCCGACGAGGACAAGGCTGCCGCCAAGGCCAAGGCACAGGAGTGCCTGGACAAGATCAACTCCGGTGAGCTGAGCTTTGAGGACGCCGTTGAGCAGTACTCCGAGGACACCGGTTCCAAGGAGAAGAAGGGCGATGTGGGCTGGGATAAGCTCACCACTTTCGTCGACAGCTACCAGACGGCGCTCGAGGGGCTCAACAAGGGCGACGTGAGCGAAGTCGTCGAGTCGACCTATGGCTACCACATCATCAAGTGCACCGACTACTTCCATGTCGATAATCAGGTTGATGATATCAACCAGGTGCCCAAGGCCATCAAGAAGTATGTCTCCAACGTGGTGAAGACGCAGGCGGCCAGCACCGCGTACAGCGAGTGGCTAGAGCAGTACAAGAAGGATGCCGACATCACCGTTAATCCCATGCCCAAGGACGTGCCGTACAACGTCAGCCTGAAGGGCGTCACCAAGAGTTCGACCGACGATTCGTCGACGACTGAGTAATCATGGGACGGCGCTCGTGTGAGTGCCGCCCACGCTATTGAGGAGGATTTGCAGATGACCAACGAAGAGCTGCAGAAGGAAATGATTGCGGCCATGAAGGCCAAGGACAAGGTTCGCCTGTCCATCATTCGCCAGGTCAAGGCCGAGGTGAAGAATATCGAGGTCAATGAGCGCCGCGATGTGACCGAGGAAGACGTCAACAGCATGATCAAGCGTCTGATCAAGCAGACGAGCGAGACGCTGGAGATGTCCATCAAGGCCGGCACCGACCAGGAGCGTACCGACAACCTGACCGAGCAGGTCAAGATTCTAGAGAGCCTGCTGCCCGCGCAGGTTTCGGGCGAGGAGCTCGAGGCCCTGATCGAGCAGGTTATCGCCGAGCTGGGTGCCACGTCCAAGAAGCAGATGGGCCAGGTTATGGGTGCACTCGGCAAGGCCACCGGTGGCAACTTCGATAAGCCGGCCGCGGCAAAGATCGTCGGAGCCCGCCTCGCGTAGGGGCCGAGTGGCACCAGTTGAGGCTGAGGGGGCGTGACCATTGCGGCCGCGCCCCTTTTTGCTGGGCTGGGCAATCATTGGGGACAGGCTTAAATGAGTACCCAATGAGCGGGCACTCATTTAAGCCTGTCCCCAATGAGTGCCGACGAGCAGGTGGAAGGTTGCGGGTTCTTTACGGGAATGTAGTGTGGGCTGCGGAAACGTGATTCTTTCCGTACAATAGTTCAACTCGTGTAAACGCAGGGAAGGGACATTCATGGCAGACATGATCGAGATCAAGCATCTCAACAAGTACTTTGGCGACCTGCATGTGCTCAAAGATATCAATCTCACCGTCAAGCGCGGCGAGAAGCTCGTAATGATCGGGCCTTCCGGCTCGGGTAAGTCGACGCTCATCCGTTGCGTCGATTATCTGGAGGAGCCCACGTCGGGCGAGGTCGTCATCGACGGTACGCCGCTCACCAAAAAGAATCACCTGGAGATGGCTCGCAAGTATAGTTCCATGGTGTTTCAGCAGTTCAACCTGTATCCCAACATGACGGTGCTCGGCAACCTGACGCTCGCGCCCATCAAGCTGCAAAAGAAGAGCAAGGAGGAGGCGACCGAGGTCGCCATCGCCGCGCTCAAGCGCGTTGGCATGGCGCATAAGGCCGGCGAGTATCCGCAGAACCTCTCGGGCGGTCAGCAGCAGCGCATCGCCATCGCCCGTGCCCTGTGCACCAAGCAGCCCATCATCCTGTTTGACGAACCGACCTCGGCGCTCGACCCCGAGATGGTCCAGGAGGTTCTGGACGTTATGATTGAGCTCGCGCAGGAGGATATCACCATGATCTGCGTGACGCATGAGATGGGCTTTGCGCGCCAGGTGGCCGACCGCGTCATCTTTATGGAGGACGGCCGCATTCTGGAGGAGGGCACGCCTGAGCACTTCTTCGATAACCCCGAGAACCCGCGCTGCCGCGAGTTCCTGTCCAAGATTCTGCACTAGGCGCGGTGATGGACATGACGGATATGACGAGGGCGGCCGTGTCGCGCCGTCACTTTTTGCAGCTGGCGGGCGCCGGCATGCTCGCGCTGACGGGGACCGCGCTTACCGGTTGCGGCAACTCCACCAGCGGCGAGGGCTCCGACAAGGGGTCCAAGCTTGCGGCCATCAAGTCGCGCGGCCATCTGAATGCCGGCGTTAAGAAGGACGTTCCCGGCTATGGCTATTACGACACCGCCAAGGGCCGCTTTGAGGGCATGGAAGTCGATTTGTGCTACCAGATCGCCGCTGCCGTCTTTGGCGTGAGCTACAAGGAGGCCCGTGCCCAGGAGCTTGTCGAGTTTACCGACGTAACACCCAAGACGCGCGGCCCGCTGATCGATAACGGCCAGCTTGACGTGGTCGCGGCGACCTACACCATCACCGACGAGCGCAAGAAGAGCTGGGATTTCTCGACGCCGTACCGCACCGACTACGTGGGACTCATGGTCAAGAAGCGTTCGGGCTTTACCTCGATTGAGGACCTGGACGGCAAGGTCATCGGCGTGAGCCAGGGTGCTACCACGCAGGGCCTGATCGAGCAGATGATCAAGGACAACGGCTTTAGCTGCAAGCCAGAGTTTAGGGCCTTTAGCGGCTACCCCATCATCAAGAGCTCGCTCGACGCCGGCAATATCGACGTCTTTGCCATGGACCGCTCCACGCTGGCCGGTTACATGAACGAGACCGTTGAGCTGCTGCAGCCCGAGGTCAAGTTTGGCGAGCAGGGCTACGGCGTGGCGACCAAGAAGGGCTGCGACCTTTCGGCCGTGGTCGATCAGGTGATTTGCGATCGCCTGGCCGACGGCTGGCTCGACCAAGAGGTCAAGACCTGGGGTCTTGTATAGGCGCATCGTCCAAGGAAGGAATCAAATGCTCGAAGGATTATTTGACGCCGACCGTTGGTCGACGACATTTCAAAATATGGGGCCCTTCTGGGAGGGCTTTGGCGTGACGCTGCAAGTGGTCGTTGCCGGCCTGCTGTTGTCGCTGGTGCTGGGCACGCTGCTGGGCGTGTTCTCTACCACTCGCTCGCGCGTGCTGCGCGCCATAAGCCGCGTGTACGTGGAGTTTTACCAGAACACCCCGTTGCCCGTGCAGGTGCTCTTTATGTACATGGCCGGTCCGCAGTTTTTGCAGGCCATAACCGGTGCCGACCAGCCGGTGCGCATCGCGCCGTTCGTGCTGGGCTTCTTGGGCGTGGGCCTGTATCACGCGGCCTACATTTCGGAGGTCATCCGCACTGGTATCGAGGCGGTTCCGCGCGGTCAGATGGAGGCGGCCCAGAGCCAGGGCTTCACCCGTGCGCAGGCGTATTGGTACATCGTGCTGCCCCAGACATTCAAGATCATTCTGCCGCCGCTGTGTAACCAGGCGCTCAACCTGGTCAAGAACACGTCGGTGCTGGCACTTGTGGCCGGCGGCGACCTTATGTATCGTTCCGACAACTTTGTGAGTCTGTACGGTTATTTGCAGGGATACATCGTCTGCTGCCTTATGTACTTCATCATCTGCTTTCCGCTCGCCATGCTGGTGCAGTGGCTCGAGCGCCGCTCCAAGGAGCGTCCGCGCGGCGTGAGCCTGGCCGAGCTGGGACTCGACAACGTAGAGGAGGCCTAGCGCATGGAAATCTTCAACGCGACCAACCTGCTCTACATCTGGGGCGGCTTTGTTAAGACGATCGAGATCTCGGCGCTGTCGATCTTTTTCTCGCTCATCTTTGGCACGGTGCTGGCGCTCGTCAAGAGCTATGCGCCCCGCCCGTTCCGTATTTTGGTGAGCGCCTATATCGAGCTGTTCCGTTGCACGCCAAACCTGCTGTGGATCCTGTTTATCTACTTTACGGTGCAGGGTTTGGACATTGTGATTTCGACCATCGCCTTTACGCTGTTTACCAGCGCTGTTATGGCCGAGATTGTGCGCGGCGGTCTCAACTCGATTCCGCGTGGCCAGTTTGAGGCGGCGCAGAGCCAGGGCTTTGGCTTCTTTGCCACCATGCGCTATATCATCCTGCCGCAGACGTTTAAGACGATTATTCCGGCGCTGTTTAGCCAGTGCACGACCGTCATCAAGGACAGCTCGTATCTTTCGGGCATTAACGTGGCCGAGCTCATGTACACGGCAAATGTCGTGATGGCCCACGCGATCGACCTATCGCAGGTGCTTATGCTCTACGGCCTGGTGTTTGCGATGTACTTTGTGCTCAACTTTGGTATCTCGTTGCTGGTGAGGGCTTATCAGAGGCGAATGGTGGCAGCGTAGAATGTGGCAAAGGGACAGTCCCTTTGTCACATAGAGAAAGGAATCGCGATGAGCGATCTGGAGAATAAGAAGAGTCCTGTGGTCATTACCATCGCGCGCGACTTTGGCGCCGAGGGCCACGAGATTGGCCGTATCCTCGCCGATGAGCTGGGGATTCCGCTGTACGATAACGAGCTGCTGGTGCGTGCTTCGCTGCGCGCGGGCGAGTCGCTCGACAAGATGGCCGCCTACGACGAGCGCCTGGCCGTGGAGAACATGGCGTTTCTGCCCGACCGCTACGATGCGCGTTCGTACTCGGACAAGTTGTTCCAAAAGATGAGCCAGGTGATTTTGGATCTGGGTGAGACCGAGAGCTGCATTATCGAAGGCCGCCTGTCCGATTACCTGTTGCGTAACAACCCCAACCATATTGCCGTGCTGGTGACTGCGCCCTTTGAGGACCGCGTCGAGATCGTGCGCAAGAAGCGCGGCCTCAACAAAAAGAAGGGCGCCAAGCTGGTCAAACAGCAGCAGAAGGCGCGCGAGGCGTTCTATAAGCGCTACAGCGCCGGAAAGTGGAAGATGACGAGCGGCAAGGACATCGTCGTCAACCGCGCCAAGCTGGGCCGCGAAGGCTGCAAGGATGTCATCGCCGCTGCCTACCGCTACAAGGTGGCGCAGCTCGAAGGCTAACCGACCAAAACCATCACAAAGGTGCCTGTCCCCATCGTGGTGGTTGGGTGGTCGGCATAGAAAAAGTCCCCGCCGGGCGTGTGCTCGACGGGGACTTTGCCGTTTGGTGGTTAGCGCTGTAGGTGATTACTCGCCCAGCAGGCTCTTGGTGATGGAGGCAGCGGCCTTCTTGCCGGCGCCCATCGCCAGAATGACCGTAGCGGCACCGGTGACGATGTCGCCGCCGGCCCAGATGCGGGGATCGGTGGTCTGGCCGGTCTCCTCGTCGGCGACGATGTAGCCCCACTTGTTGAGCTCCATCTTGCCACCGATCTTCTTTGCGAAGGGGTTGGCGTTGGTGCCGATAGCCGAGATCGCGACATCGCAGGGAATCTCCTCGATGGCGCCCTCGATGGGCACCGGGCGACGACGGCCGGACTCGTCGGGCTCGCCGAGCTCCATCTTCTGGACCTTGACGGCGCATACGGAGCCGTCCTCGCCAGCGACAAACTCGAGCGGGGAGACGAGCGGCAGAACCTCGACGCCCTCGGCCTTAGCGTGGTGCAGTTCGGCGCGACGGCAGGGCATCTCGTCCTCGGTACGACGGTAGGCGATGATGGCGTGCTCGGCGCCCAGACGCTTGGCGGTACGGACGGCGTCCATAGCCACGTTGCCGCCACCAAAGACGACGACGTTCTTGCCGTGCTTGGTGGGGGTGTCGTACTCGGGGAACTTGTTGGCCTTCATCAGGTTCACGCGGGTGAGGTACTCGTTGGCGAAGAAGACGTTGGGCAGGTTCTCGCCGGGGACGTTGAGGAACTTGGGCAGGCCAGCGCCGGTCGCCACGTAGATGGCGTCGAAGCCCTGCTCGAACAGCTCCTCGGCCGTGGCCATGTTGCCCACGACGGAGTTGTACTCAAACTTGACGCCCATGTCCTCCAGGCCGTCGATCTCGCGCTTGACGACCGCCTTGGGCAGACGGAACTCGGGGATGCCGTAGACCAGCACGCCGCCGCCGGTGAAGAATGCCTCGAAGACGGTGACGTCAAAGCCGTTGCGGGCGAGCTCGCCGGCGCAGGTGATGCCGGACGGGCCGGAGCCGACGACGGCAACCTTCTTGCCGTTCTTGGGGGCCATCTTGGGCGTGGAGGCGAGCTCGGGGCGGTCACCCAGGAAGCGCTCGAGCTGGCCGATGGCCACGGGCTCGGACTTCTTGCCACGGATGCACTTGCCCTCGCACTGGTTCTCCTGCGGGCAGACGCGGCCGCAGATGGCGGGAAGCATGGAGTCCTCGCGGATGGTATCGAGAGCGCCGCCGAAGTCCTTCTCGCGGATCTGTTCGATAAAGCGGGGGATGTTGATGTTGACGGGGCAGCCCTCAACACAGAACGGCTTCTTGCAGTTGAGGCAGCGCTCGGCCTCGGCCAGCGCCATCTCCTCGGTGAAGCCCTTGTCGACGGGGCGGAAGTCGCAGGCGCGCTCGGCAGCCGGCTCCTCGTTGTCGGGGGTGCGGGGCGACTTCATATCGGCAACGAAACGACCGTTAACTAGTGGCATGCGCAGCTCTTTTCCTCATAGGCCTTGAGGGACTCGCCCTCTTCGGAACGGTAAGCGGCCTGGCGGGCACGAAGGTCATCCCAGTCGACCAGGGTGGCATCGAAGTCGGGGCCGTCGACGCAAGCGAACTTGGTCACGCCGCCCACCTCGACGCGGCAGCAGCCGCACATACCGGTGCCGTCAACCATGATGGGGTTGAGCGACGCGGTGATGGGGGTGTCGTACTTCTGGGCGGTGAGGGTCGAGAACTTCATCATCGGAACGGGGCCGACGCAGAAGACCTGGCTCACGGCCTTGTCCTGCAGCAGGCGCTCCAGCGGAGCGGTGACAACGCCCTGCTCGCCGTAGGAGCCGTCGTCAGTGGTGATGTGGATGTGGTCCTCGTCGAGGAGCTCGCGGAACTGGTCCTCCATGAGCAGGAGGTCCTTGGTGCGGGCGCCCATGATGGCGTGCACCTCGTGGCCGGTCTCGACCAGGTGCTTGGCGACCGGGAAGGCAATTGCCAGGCCGACGCCGCCGCCAATGACAGCGCAGGGGCCCTCGGCCATCTCGGTGGGAACGCCCAGCGGGCCCACGACGTCGCGCAGCGACTCGCCGGCCTCGTAGGTGGAAAGCATCTCGGTGGTCTTGCCGATCACCATGAAGATGAACTCGACCCAGCCCTCGTCACCGTTCCAGCCGGCCAGGGTAAACGGGACGCGCTCGCCCGTCTCGTTGGCGCGAACCATGAGGAACTGTCCAGCGTGCGCATGCTTGGCGATTGCAGGCGCCTCGATGCGGAACTTGAACACCTTCTCCGAGAACTGCGTCTTCTCCAGGATCTTATACATAGAACCCCTCTCTTGTTAGGGCCGCCGAACCGTGCCTCCACGGAAATGGACGGTAGCCCGAATAAAACCGTACGTGCACAGGCGTTGTGCAGACATACGGTGCAAATTATACCCTCATGGACATGTCACTTACGTGTGTCTTCGGCGGTTGGGAGCAGGGTTTGTCCACTTTGGCCTACCAAAGGGGGAGAGGTTTATTTTGGTCAGCTTTATCGGGTAAAACGGCAAAGGGGCCAGCCTCGGGTTGCAATGAGGTCGGCCCCCTTTGGGGTGCTATGTGTGTATGGCGGTGCGCGGTTTATTGCGATGCGGCCGCTGCGGCGTTTCCGCAGGTAAAACCTGCCAAAATAAACCTATCCCTAAATGATAGGTTTTAGTGCTTGCCGTTGGCGGAGGCGGCGCCGTTGACATGGTCGCGAGCATAGACTACGCCGTGCACAATCGCCAGGCCGGCGGCGTCGGCCGCGCGGGCGCAGGTGTCCTGGAAATCCTCGGCCTCGCGGGCGCGCAGCTGCTTAAGCACGTAGTCGGCGACGGCCATCTTGCCGGGAGGGTTGCCGATGCCGGTGCGGATGCGGCTGAAGTCGCGGCTGCCCATCTTGTCGATGATGGAACGCAGGCCGTTGTGACCGGCATGGCCGCCGCCCACCTTAACACGCACGTCGCCGGCGGGAATATCGAGCTCGTCGTGGATGACGAGCAGCTCCTCGGCCTTGATCTTGTACTCGCGGCAGAGTTTGGAGATGGGCCCGCCCGAGGTGTTCATGTACGACTGCGGCTTGACCAGTACAATCTGGCGCTTGCCGCCCTCTTCCTCGGGATCGTTGATGTTGATGAGCGCGACCTCGGCACCTGCTTGGTTTTTCCAGTACGTGACGCCGGCCTGACGGGCCAGCTCGTCGATTGTTTTGAAACCAGCGTTGTGACGGGTCTCGGCATATTCCTCGCCCGGGTTGCCAAGCCCGGCGACCATGCGAATCTTAAGCGGCTGTGCAGCTGCCATGTTCATCCTTTCGTTGATTTGTCGCCTGCTATGGTGAGCGACCCTGTTGCCGCTGTCAAATGGAGGGCAATTGAGGTTGTTTGGGGGCGTTTGGACGGCCGCCGAAATTCGAGATGGACAGTTAGTTCAGATACGTATAAGTTCTGAGGATTCGAGGTGCTCAATTCAATGTCGATACGTTGTTTTGGAGCCTTAGTTAGTCCATACGGCGTTGTTTTGAAGTTTACCCTGCCTTCAAATAGGGCGAATGGTATAGAGATGGCTGCAAAACAGCCTAATTCAATGTGTCCATTTATACGTATCTGAACTAACTGTCCAGCCCTGTTCGACGGCGTGCGGGTGATTCGCCGTTAGACCGGCGCAAGGCCGATTCCGGCCCGCAGGGCGTTGAGCCAAGCGGCCTGACGCTTGCGATAGCCCTTGATACGGTATCGGAATCGGACTCCCGCGAGTCGATGCATCGTTTGGGCGAAGGCTTCGAGTGCAACAAGGTCTTTCATTTGGTCGCGATTGATAACCAGGACGTGGATGCCCATTGCCTTGAGGCCATTATTTCGATTGCCATCGTGGATGCGAGCGTTTTGAAGCTCATGCCCAATTCCGTTGTATTCGTTGTCGACTCCGGCTGCCGGGCAATATAGGTCGCAGATGGCATAGGGGATGCCCGAGGACATGTTGACCGCAAGAGTGTCGAAGTCGATTCGATAGTTGAGTAGCAGGCCTCCCATGGGCAGACTGCAACATCCGAATCCTCCAAAGCGCATGGGCGCTCCGAGAACGGCAAACATTAGGGATTCGGCTGGGGATGCAGATCCGGGTCGGGCAAGTTTGACTGCCGTGCGAAACGAGGTGTATGAGCTACTTTTGGCAAGCTGTGCAACAGCCTCGAGATCTTCGATGGTCGTGGCGGGCTCGCATTTGTAGTGTGCCTGTTCGTAGCGGGTTTCGTTCTGCTGTTCGGTCGCCGACTGGTCGCCCCGGCAATCGAGGTCGTCCATCGCTTCGTAGTCATCGCCCTTGGGCCAGATGTCGTCATAGGCAATGGGGTATGTTGCCCTGGGAGGAAGGGAGTAGGTTCCGAGCAGCTCCATAAGGAGCATCAAGGTTTTGGCGACTGATTCATTTTTGGAACAAAGCATGGCTGTCATGGCAGGAGACGTTGCGTAGATGTCGGCCTCGACGTGCATAATTGCACCTTCAGGAAGAGGAGTGGAGAGAATATGCTGAAG
Source organism: Collinsella sp. CLA-JM-H32 (assembly GCF_040098165.1). Lineage (NCBI taxonomy): Bacteria > Bacillati > Actinomycetota > Coriobacteriia > Coriobacteriales > Coriobacteriaceae > Collinsella > Collinsella sp. CLA-JM-H32. The sequence goes on along the minus strand of NZ_JBBNMZ010000001.1, from coordinate 195,742 downwards.
AAGTCGCTTGTCGGGGCGCCTGTTGTCTTCGTTTGAAACGAGAAGATCGAGCAGTTCGGAATCATCTTCATTCCAGGCGTCGAGTATCGAAAGTGCGCCAAAGTCTATCGCGTCATTGTTGGGAATGCAGCCAGCCAAGGCCTGTGCTTGCTGTTCGCTATCAACGGAGTCCCAGGGTAGGGCAGAGTACGCCCGTCGTGCGCGACGAATTGCGCGGAGGGCGGAGAAATGTGAAATCACGGTCGTCATAGCTATAACGTACTAAGTTGGCGGCAGAATGCGACCGCCATACCGTTCTTTTCGCTCAGCGGGGCGCTGCGCGCCATGAACGGCTGGGTGTTATGAAATCGGTGGAATCGGTTGAGGGGATTGCAGGAAATTGAGCTCTGCCGCGAAGGTTGACGATAGCTACTGGACAGTTAGTTCAGATACGTATAAGACGGCGGGCGTTCGAGGCGTTTCTAAGGGCTTTCGAGGGCGATTTGAGGGTAAATATGCGGCGGTCGTACTCGAAAGCGATGAGCTTTGGGCAGTATGGCGTTCGCCGGGGAGCTCAGAAGGCTCAGAACGGCCTTTGGAGCTTTAAAAAAATACGTATCTGAACTAATTGTCCAGGGAAGGTTGTCGAGGGGTAGAAAAAGGGTCGGAAGCGAGCTTCCGACCCTTTAAAAACACCAAAGATGATGAGATGCACGCTGGATTACAGCGCGAAGTCGCCGCCGACGAGCGTGGAGACGGGCTCCTCGTGGTAAACGGCGGAGATGGCCTGAGCGAACTCCTCGGCGACCGAGATGGTCTTGATCTTGCCGCCGACCTCGACGGGAATGGCGTCGGTGACGAGGCACTCGACGATCGGGGCGTCGTTCAGACGCTCGATGGCCGGACCGGAGAAGATGCCGTGGGTGGCGCATACGTAGATGTCGCCGGCGCCCATAGCCTTGAGCTCCTTGACGTTGGCGCACAGGGTGCCTGCGGTGTCGATCATGTCGTCGTTGATGATGCAGGTCTTGCCCTTGATGTCACCGATGATGCCCATGACCTCGGCGGCGTTGTGGCGCGGACGGCCCTTGTGGGCGATGGCCAGGTCGCAGCCGAGCATGTCGGACAGCTTCTTGGCGGCCTTGGCGCGGCCCACATCGGGGGAGACGACAACCAGGTTGTCGGTGTCGAAGTGCATGTCGTTGTAGTACTGGCCAAACAGCGGCAGCGCGGACAGGTGGTTAACCGGGATATCGAAGAAGCCCTGAATCTGGCCCTGGTGCAGGTCGAGGGTGATGATGCGGTTGACGCCGGCGCGCTCGAGCAGGTTGGCGACGAGGCGGGCGGTGATGGGCTCGCGCGGGCCGGCCTTGCGGTCCTGGCGGGCATAGCCGTAGTGGGTGATAACGGCGGTGATGGAGCGGGCGGATGCGCGCTTGGCAGCGTCGGTGGCGATGAGCAGCTCCATGAGCATGTCATTGACGTTGCCGCCGGCCACGGACTGAATCAGGAAGACGTCGGCGCCGCGGACGGTCTCGTCGTAGCGGGCGTAAATCTCACCGTTGGCGAACTGCTTTAGCGTAAGGCCCGAAAGCTCGACCCCAAGGTACTCAGCGATCTTCTGAGCGAGGGGACGGTTGGAGGAACCGGAATACACGCGGATGGACTTGCGCATATTCTCCGACTTCTCGGGATCATTAATCGGCATTACCCTTCTCCTTTATATCGAATGCCATATAGATGCCTTGTTGCATTGTAACCGCGCGACGGGGTTAATCGGGTCTTGATAACGTCTTTACCGTCAACGGACACGAACCGACCACTCATCCGGTTGTGCAGGTCACGATAGAAAAAGGAGCCGCCCCCATGGGAACAGCTCCTTAGATGCTTGGTAAAACGTTATACCTCGTCGTCCTCGTGCAGACGGCGGCGATAATCGGCGGCCCAGCCCTCAATATTTACCTGACGGGCGCGACCCAGGCCAAGTGCGTCGGCCGGGACCGGCTCGGTGATGACGGAGCCGGCGGCCACGAGCGCGCCGTCGCCAATGTGGGCGGGCGCGACCATCATGGTGTCGGAGCCGATGAAGGCATCCTTGCCGATGACGGTCTTGTGCTTGTGTACGCCATCGTAGTTGCAGGTGATGGAGCCCGCGCCCACGTTGACGCCGGAGCCCATGGTGGTATCGCCGATGTAGGACAGGTGCGGCACCTTGGAGCCCTCGCCGATCGTGGACTTCTTGATCTCCACGTGCGTGCCGGCCTTGGAACCGTCGAGCATGTGGGTGCCCGGGCGCAGGTAGGCGCGCGGGCCGCAGTCGACGCCGTTCTCGATGACGGCCTCGACGGCGATGGTTTCATCGATGGTGCAGCCGCTGCCGACGGTGGTGTCGGTGAGGCGGCTGTTGGGGCCGAGCTGGCACTCCTCGCCCACGGTGACGTGGCCGATCAGGTGCGTCTGCGGCCACACGACGGTGTCGCGGCCGATGACGGCATCGGGACCGATCCAGGCCTGCGTGGGATCGATGAACGTGACGCCCTCGGCCATCCAGTGCTCGTTGATGCGGTCGCGCGCGATGGCGGTGAGCTGCGCGAGCTGAATGCGGCTGTTGACGCCCAGGCCGTCGCGGTAGTCGTCGCAGTGGAAGATGGAGACGGCCTGGGCGTGGCCTTTGAGGATTTCGAGCATGTCGGGCAGGTAGTACTCGGACTGTGCGTTGTCGTTGCCGATCTCGTTGATGTGGGCGGCGAGCTGCGCGCCGTCGAAGGCGTAGCAGCCGGCGTTGCACTCGAGCAGCGTGGCGGCCTGCTCGGGCGTGCAGTCCTTCTGCTCGATGATGCGCTCGATCTGACCATCGGCGCCCAGCTTGATGCGGCCGTAGCCGAAGGGGTCGGGCGGGGTCATGGTCATGACGGTGCAGGCGAGCTCGCCGGTGGCGACGGTTTGCGCGAACTTGGCGACGGTGTCGGCGGTGATGAGCGGCAGGTCGCCGTTGAGCACGACGACGGGGCCTTGCGTGATGCCGCAGGCCTCGAGCGCGACCTTTACGGCGTGGCCGGTGCCCAGGCGCTCGGTCTGCTCGACGCACTCGACCTTGGTGGCGCTGTTGGCGTAGGCGCCGTCGATGAGGGCACGCATCTCGTCGGCGTGGCTGCCGATGACGACCACGACGCGGCTGCAGCCGGCCTTGATGGTAGCGTCGACGATCCACTGGACCATGGGCTTGCCCAGGATCTTGTGCGAAACCTTGCAGTGGTTCGACTTCATGCGGGTGCCCTCGCCGGCAGCGAGGATAATTGCGGTTGCGTCCATGTGATCTCCTGTTACGTTATAGAGACGTGTGTTTGGAAACGATACACGGCGCAATATGATACCGCAGGCATATGTTGAGCGCGTAACGATTGATGCGTGAGGGCCGATGTCGGTGCCGACGGCGTGACGTTTGTGCTGCTTGCGTGCGGCGTTGGCGGTGCTGCGGAGCTATCGTTTGAGCGAGGGGACGGGGGTGCCCGTGGACAACATACAAGAGGAGTTTGGCGGCGAGCCCGTCGCGGCATTCTCGATGTCGCATCCGGCTGTGCCGGCCCTCTACATGGTGCTGACGCTGGGGCTCACCATGTTCTCGATGCAGCCGGTGCTGATTGCGCTGTCACTTGCGGGCGGGCTGGCGTATGGATTTGCGACGCGCGGGGCTGCCCGCACGCTGGGCGCACTCCGCTGGCAGTTGCCGGTGATTTTGATTATCGCGCTGGTCAATCCGCTGTTTAGCGCCTCGGGCTCGACGGAGCTGTTCCGTATTGGCATGCGCGCGGTGTATCTGGAAAGCATGGTATACGGCCTGTGCATGGGCGGGCTGTTTGTGGCGAGCGTGCTGTGGTTTGAGGCCGCGGCGTCGATGCTCGAATACGACAAGGTGCTCGCGCTGCTGGGCAATGCCGTACCGGTGATTGCGCTCATGATCTCGATGTGCATGAGGCTTATCCCGCAGTTTTTACGCCGCGGTCGTACGGTGCTGGCGGTGCAGGATGCGATTGATGTGCCGGGCCGCGCGCCCACCGATCCCGTGCGATCGCGCCTGCGGGCGTCGAGCGTGTTGATGGGCTGGGGCATGGAAGATTCGCTGGAGCGCGCGGACGCGATGCGCTCGCGCGGGTGGGGTGCCGCGACACGTCGTACGACGTATGCGCGGTATCGACTGGGGCGCAGCGACGTTGCCGCGCTGGTCGGGCTCGCGCTGTTTGGTGCTGCCGCGGTGGCCGTGGCGGCGACCGCGACGACGCAGTATTCGTTTTATCCGCAGCTCTCGGTGCCGGCGCCGTGGCTGGGCTATGTCGTGTACGCTGCCTGGATGATGCTGCCTTGCGCGTTGCACGCGATTGATGAGAAGAGGTTTGGCTGATGGCTCGGTTGGATAGGAGCTCGGCGGCGGGTGTGGCATATGGCTCGGCCGCGCCGGCGATTGAGGTGCGGAGCCTGAGCTTTGCCTACCCCGATGCTGATGCTGCGGTGCTCGAGGGGCTCGACTGGTCTGTTCCCCAAGGTGCATTTGCGCTGCTTGTTGGCGGTACCGGATCGGGTAAGTCGACGCTGCTGTCGCTGCTCAAGCCCGAGATCGCGCCGACGGGCGAGCGCGCTGGCGAACTGCGCGTGCTGGGCGAGAACGTTGCCGACATGGACGTGCGGGTATCGGCGGAGCGCGTGGGTTATGTGTTTCAGGATCCCGAGAACCAGATTGTGTGCGAGACCGTGTGGCACGAGATGGCGTTTGGCCTAGAGAATCTGGGTGTGTCGCGCGACGAGATGCGCCGCCGTGTTGCCGAGACCAGCTATTTCTTTGGTCTGGAGGACTGGCTTCACCGCGATACTGACACGCTTTCGGGTGGTCGCAAGCAGCTGCTGCCGCTTGCCGCCGTCCTGGCGCTGCGTCCGCGTGTGCTGCTGCTCGACGAGCCCACGTCTCAGCTCGATCCCGTTGCCGAGAAGAATTTCCTGCACGCGCTGTTTCGTGTGAACCGCGAGCTGGGCTGCACGGTTGTTGTGGCGACGCATCAGCCGCGCCCAATGCTCGAATACGCGACGTGTGCGTACCGGATTGAGGATGGCCGCGTGCACGAGGCGGCGGATATGGCTTCTTTGGTACGCCGAGAATCGCTGTTTTCCGATGACACGTTGGGGTGGGGTGCCATCCGATGTGCAAAAAACGGAGTATTCAGCAGGCGTGAGGACAATTTGGGCTCTCTGGAGCCGCCCGGGGACGTATCGAGCGCGAAAAAAAGTTTGGAATTGGACAAATCGTCCGAATTTGTGGCGCAAACGTCGCTCGAGAACGGCTTGGAAGCCTTCTCGCGCACGGATGGAAGCAGAATACTCCAAAAAATGCACGCTGGGTCGGCTACCACTCTGTCGGAAGGTTGGTTTCGCTACGATCGAGCGTCCGGCTGGGTGTTGCGTGGGCTCGATGCGTCGTTTTCGGCCGGTGCGGTGCATGCGATCGTGGGCGGAAACGGATGCGGTAAGTCGACGATGCTCTCGGTGCTGGCGAAGACCGCCAAGCTGCAGCGCGGCCGCATGGTGCGCGGAGCGGCCTCGGCGGCGCTGCTGCCTCAGAATCCCAAAGCATTGCTGGTTGCCGAGACGGTGTGCGACGAGCTGATGGAATGGGCCTCGACCTGCGGATATGACGAGAACTTGGCGCGGGAGCGTGCGGCGAGCTTGGGGTTGTCGGGTCTGGATGGACGCCATCCGTACGATCTTTCGGGCGGGCAGCGTCAACTGCTTGCATTGGCAAAACTGCTGCTAATCGGCCCCGAACTGCTATTGCTCGATGAGCCCACCAAGGGTCTAGACCTGTTCAGCCGCCGCATCATCGCCCGCGCCCTGCGTGACCATGCGAAGGCTGGCGGCACCGTCATCATGGCTACGCACGATTTGGACTTTGCCGAGCAGGTAGCCGACGACGTCGCCATGATGTTTGACGGCGAGATTGCCTGCATGGAGCCGCCGGCCGACTTCTTTGCCGACAACGTGTTCTATAGGGCGTGATGGGATGACGGACTGTCGTTTCTCGCGTTTGCTTGCAAAACTGGAGATCCCGCTGTTGTTGGCGGTGCCGGCGGTGATGGCTGCCGCGTTGCTGGCGGGTGTTGAGCAGGCAGCGTTGGCCATGCTGGTTGTGGTGGCGTTGGTGCTTGCGCTGTTCTTTGCGGGTTACGAGGCATCTCGTCCGGGTTTGCGCCAGATTATGCCCACACTGGTGCTGGCGGCGCTGGCCGCGGCGGGGCGCATCCTGTTCGGACCCATTCCCGATTTTAAGCCGGTGAGCGCCATCGCCATTATCGCGGGGGCGACGCTTGGTCGCCGCAATGGTTTTATGGTTGGCGCGCTGGCGGCGCTGACCAGCAATTTCTTTTTTGGACAGGGCATGTGGACGCCATGGCAGATGTATGCCTGGGGCCTGGTTGGTTATGTTGGCGGCGCGCTGGCGCATGCGGGTGCGTTCGACCGTGCGGATGGAACCGTGCGCATGCCGGCACTGATGGCGTACGGCTTTGCATCAGGCCTGCTCTACGGCGTGGTGATCAACGCCTACGACATCATTGGTTTTGTACAGCCGCTTACTTGGGCAGGTGCCGTGGCACGTCTTGCCACCGCCGTGCCGTTCGATATCACGCACGGACTCGCGACCTGCGTGTTTTTGGCCGCCTTGTACAAGCCCTGGTGCCGTCGCATTAACCGTGTCGTCGTGAAATACGGGCTGTAAGGCATTTCGCGTTTCCTCACGAACTTGCGGTGGAATAGTTCTCGTTTTTGGCTATTTGCTGCCCAAACAGGAACTATTCCACCGCAACTTATGGGGGGAGAGGGGTCACATGATCTGTTTTCCTCTGTCCCCCCAGGAATTACTTGGGGCTAGAGCTCTAGCGTGAGGGTGACGGGGCAGTGGTCGCTGCCAAAGATGTCGCCGCGGATGCCGGTGTCGCGTACGTTGTCGGCGATTGCGTCGCTTACTAGGAAGTAGTCGATGCGCCAGCCGGCGTTGTTCTTGCGGGCATTAAAGCGATAGCTCCACCAGCTGTAGACGCCCTCGACGTCCGGATTTGCCGCGCGCCAGGTATCGGTAAAGCCGGCGTTGAGCAGCTCGGTAAACTTGCCGCGTTCTTCGTCCGAAAAGCCGGCGTTGCCGCGGTTGGACTTGGGGTTCTTAAGGTCGATCTCCTCGTGCGCCACGTTAAAGTCGCCGCAGGTCACGACGGGTTTGCCACTCTCGCGCTCAAGCGCGCTCAAAAAGCCGCGATAGGCATCATCCCAGGCCATGCGCACGTCGATGCGGGCGAGTTCGTTTTGCGCGTTGGGAGTGTAGACATCCACAAACCAGAACTTGTCGAACTCCAACGCGCAGACGCGGCCCTCGGTTGCGGCTTGGGCGACGAGCTCGGCCGCCTCGCCCTCGCCGGCGTAGGGTAACAGCGCGTCGGCGTGCAGCACGCGCAGCGGTTCCTGGCGGCTAAAGACCGCAGTGCCCGAATAGCCTTTACGCTCGGCGTAGCTCCAGGTTTGGCGATAGCCGGGCAGGTCAATATCAACCTGGCCTTCTTGCAACTTGGTCTCTTGCAACGCCAGGATATCGACGTCGAGTTCTTGCGCGATCTGGATAAAGCTCGGGTCCTTTTTGAGCACGGCGCGCAGGCCGTTGACGTTCCACGAGGCGAAAGTGTAAGTCTGAGGCATGGTGTCCTTTCGACGGGGTTGGCAGGCTTAAGATTAGCGCAACAGGGGCGGTGGTGGGCACCGCGCGTGCTGACCCAAAGGCCGCATGCTGGGACATCGCCCGACGCTGCCCGACCAACAAGGACGGAGGACTCATATGACGCAGGCGATAACGGACTCCAAACAGGCCTCCGCCGCGCTGGCGGAGCTGTTCGGCACCCACAAGCGCGTGGTCTTCTTTGGCGGCGCGGGCGTTTCCACGGCGAGTGGCATCCCCGATTTCCGCAGCGTGGACGGCCTATATCACCAACAGTTTGCCTACCCGCCCGAGACCATGCTCTCGCATGGCTTTTACGAGGTGCACCCGGCCGAGTTCTTCGACTTCTACCGCACCAAGATGATCGCGCTTGGCGCCAAGCCCAACCGCTGTCACACCAAGCTGGCCGAGCTGGAGCGCGCCGGCAAGCTAAATGCCGTGGTGACGCAAAACATTGACGGCCTGCATCAGATGGCCGGCTCACAGCGCGTGTTCGAGCTGCACGGATCGGTCCATCGCAACATTTGCCAGTCGTGCGGCGCGGTCTATAGCGCCGAGTGGATTTGCTCGCGCGAGCACGAGGACGCCGCGGGCGTGCCCGTGTGCCCCGCGTGCGGCGGGCGCATTAAGCCCGATGTGGTGCTCTACGAGGAGCCGCTCGATGAGCATGTGCTGACCGGCGCCGTTGCCGCCATCGCCGCGGCCGATGCCCTCATTGTGGGCGGGACCTCGCTCGTGGTGTATCCGGCGGCAGGCCTTACGCGATACTTTACCGGCGATACGCTGGCTATTTGCAATCTTGCTCCTACCGATCAGGATGCAAATGCCGACCTGCTGATTTCTTGCGACATCGCGGCCGCGTTTGCGTTCTAGCCCGCGCGCGCGGATACAATAGAAAGACTGAGTGCAAAGCGACCCCGCCGCCAGCTCCCCAAGCTCGGCGGCGTGGGCATTTTAGGAGGATGTTCATGGCGAACGACAGCAAGACATGGCGGTGCGGAAAGTACGAGCTCAGCTTTGACCGTCCGCGCATCATGGGCGTCCTCAACGTGACGCCCGATTCGTTTAGCGATGGCGGGGAGCACTTCGACCCGGATGCCGCCATCGAGTACGGCCTGGCGATGCTCGACGCCGGCGCCGACATCATCGACGTGGGCGGCGAGTCCACGCGCCCCGGCTTTACCCCGGTCAACCCCGACGAGGAGGCTCGCCGCGTGCTGCCCGTGGTACGCGCGCTGGCCAAGGAGGGCGCCATCGTCTCGATCGACACGCGTCATGTGGCGGTTGCCAAGGCGGCCGTGCGCTGCGGCGCCTCGATCGTCAACGACGTGACCGGCTTCACCGATCCCAAGATGGTCGAGTTTGTTAAGACGAGTACCTGCGGCGTCATCGTGATGCATGCCGGCGAGGTCGCCGCGCCCACCCGCACGCACGCAACGGTGCAGCTCGATACCTCGGCAGCGGCGTTTGTTGCCGAGAAGGCGCGCGAGGCGGCTGCCGAGGCCGCGCGTGAGGCCGAGAAGCCGGCTCGCCGCCGTCGCGGCAAGCTGCTGGGTGAGCCCAAGGTTGAGGCCAAACTTCCGGGCGGCGTGGTGCAGCCCTCGTTGCCGTTTGGCGAACCGGAGCCCACGTCCGAGCCCGCAACCGAGCTGGGGCAGGAGACGCCGGCCGCCGAGCAGGTTGCTGCCGCCGAGACCGTCGCGCCCGCGCCCGAGGCCGCGCCCGCAGCCACCGAGGTCGCATCGGAGTCCAATGACCACCTGGCAGCCATGATGCGCCGCAGCGCCCGCCGCGAGGAAGCCTACGTGCCCACCTCGCAGCTCCGCCGCTTCACCCTGCCCGATTCGGCGCCCATCATGCGCCGCGTCATGGGCTTTCTGTCCGACCAGGCCCGCACGCTCATCCATGCCGGCGTGTCTCGCGACCGCATCTGCATCGATCCTGGCCCGGGCTTTGGTAAGTCGGCTAACGAGGACATCGTCATCCAGCGCGAGACTGCCAAGATGGCGTCACTGGGCTATCCGCTCATGTGCGCCGTGTCGCGCAAGCGTTTTGTGGGCGCCATCTCGGGCGTGACCGAGGCCGCCGAGCGCGATGCCGCTACGTTTGGCGTGTGCCTGGGCGCCATCCAGGCCGGTGCCAACATCGTGCGCGTGCACGACGCCGCGGGTTTTGCGCAGTTCCTGAACGGCTACTGGGCGGTTGCCAAGCCGCAGCCGCGCCGCGCGTTTGTGGCCGTGGGCTCCAACCTGGGGCATCGCTGCGACAACATCCGCGCCGCACGCGAGATGATCGCCGAGATTCCACTCACCTGCGTGTCCAACTCCTCCAAGATTTACGAGAGCGAGCCGGCCTACGAGACGCGCCAGGACGCGTTTGCCAACGCCGTCATCGAGATCAAGACCGAGCTGGCGCCGCTGGTGCTGCTCGATGAGCTCATGAAGATCGAGGCCGAGCTTGGGCGCGACCGCTCCAAAAAGGCCAAGGCCAACGGTCCGCGCACCATCGACCTGGACCTGCTGTGGATGGACGGCGAGACCCACGGCGGCAAAAAGCTGCGCCTGCCGCATCCTCTCATTGGCGAGCGCGACTTTGTGCTGGTGCCGCTCGAGGACCTGATGCACGACCCGGCGCGGTTCTTCCGCTACAACGGTGTCGAGGTCAAGGAGCCCGAGGACCGCGTGGGTCATATCGTGGGCGAATTGGGGCGTATGTAGATGATCGAGATGAATGCTGTTGCCGCCGGCACCGAGCTCGACGCGGCACGTGACGCGGGCCGCGAGGGCGTGTCCGCGGGCTGGTGCGCATGGAGCGCGGGCAACGCTTCGCTGGCGTTTTCGCTGGTCGTGCGTCCGGATGTGAATATGCACGCCTTCCATGGCCTGCCGTTTGTGGCCGCGATGGGTATGATGGACGCGCTCGTGGGCACGGCTTCGACGCCGGGGTTGGGCCTTGCCGGTAAGGTGGGTATCCAGTGGCCGAGCGATATCGTGTGCGGAACGCCTGCGTTTGAGACGTCGCTCGCGCGTGTTGCCGTGAACGGCGGTGCCGGTGCTGCGGGCATGTTCGGTGCCGTGACGGTGGATATTGAGCGTTCGGCGTTGAGCGAGCTTGGTGTGGACGTGGCTGACGAAGCGCTGGTCGAGGCGCTGGCCGCCGCCGTGCTGGCCCGCGTGGACGCCTGGGCGGTTGTTGCCAACACGCCGCAAGGCGCCGCAGGGCCGCTGGCTCCCGTGCTGGGCGAGTACTTCGACATGGTGCCGCTGCTGGGCCGCCAAGTTGCGGCGGTGTCGCCCAACGGCCTGCCGCTTGCGGTCGGTGTGTTTGCAGGCCTGGACATCTGGGGCCGCGCGACCATTAAGACCGATGCCGGCGAGCAGGAGTTTCCGCCCGAGGCCGTACGAATTCGCGGACTGTAACGCGAGGCACCCGCGCTCAAAGATAACGATGACAACGAAGCCCTCTTCGGCCTGTGCCGGGGAGGGCTTTGCGTGACTGCGGGGTAGCACCTCGGACCTATTCCTCAAAACTGAAAATTTTTCGATTTTGAGGAATAGGCTTGGCGAGCATTTGCGGGGACTGTGGCATCGGGCGTGCTCGACTTAAGCCCCTGTCCTATCCCAGCTCCTGCATGCGGCGGTAGATTTCGCAGATACCCTTGATGGTGAGCTGTCCGTCGACCACGTCGAAGGCATCGGTCGAATCGGCGACGATGCCGGCGAGACCGCCTGTGGCGATAACGGTGGCATCGTCGCGGCCCAGCTCGCGCTTCATGCGCGCGACCAGGCCTTCGGCCATGGCGGCGGCGCCCATCACGGCGCCGACCTTGATGCATTCCTCGGTGTCACGGCCGATGGCGTGCTCGGGCGCCTCGAGCGGAACGCTGGCGAGCTTGGCAGCGCGGGCAGCTAGCGCGTCCATGGAGATGCGGATGCCCGGCGCGATCGCTCCGCCAATGTAATAGCCGTCCTCATCGATGACGTCGATATTGGTCGCGGTACCAAAGTCCACCACGATCGCTGGCGCGCCGTAGAAAGCTTCGGCTGCGACGGCGTTAGCTACGCGGTCGGCGCCCACGGCCTGGGGTCGCGCCGCACGCAGCTTGGTCACGGCGGCCGTCTGCGGCCCGATGACGATGGCGTCTGCGGCAATGCGGTCGGCCACAGCGTGCCATTCGCGCGAGAGCTGCGGCACCACGCCGGCAAAGGCGATCGCGTCGACCGCGCCGAGCGAGAGGTCGTACATCTTAAAGAAGCCCATCAGGCGCACGTGGATCTCGTCGGCGGTATAGGAGCGGTCGGTGGGCATGCGCCACGACTGCACCAGCTCGTCTCCGTCAAACAGGCCCATGGCCGTCTGCGTATTTCCCATATCGATAGCGAGCAGCATGTCTACTCCCAGTGTCGGCATAAAAGGACGCGCACCATTGTATACGTGCCGTCGACGGCGCTCGGCTGCGATTCGTTTACGGTGATAGGGGCTGAGGGGTTTAAATATGAAGGAATTATGCTCTACGAGATTTTCCTTGCCGTTTACCGAACTCCCGCGTAATATTCTTTCTTGCGCACATGAGGCGCCCAGACATTGCGGGGTGGAGCAGTCTGGTAGCTCGCCGGGCTCATAACCCGGAGGTCGTAGGTTCAAATCCTGCCCCCGCGACCAAGAACTTGCAGCTCGTCGGCCTAGCCGGCGAGCTTTTTTGTTATTTCGGGACCGTGTTTTCGGTCCAATTCTCGGCCTCTCAAACAAAATCTCGATCTGTAACATCTAGACCCGATTTGGGCGGCTAGGTGTTACAGATCGAGATATACCGGTGGGTTGGGTCGTGTTTGTCTAAATCTGTAACACGAGGGACGGATTTTGCCGAGTTGTTGTTATAGATTGAGATTTTCTAGCAGGCGGGTTTGGTTTGTCTCGATCTGTAACAGTAAGACCCAGTTTTGCCGCGTAACTGTTACAGATTGAGGCAAACCGACGGGCCGCCCTGCCCCATCCACCTGCCGCTACCTGCTGTCCGCCGATTTCCGTTGCGCTGTTGTATTCCCATGCCATATCCTCTAGACAACTACGCGGCAACATCGCCGCCGCGCCTACAAGAGAGGAATGTCCATGACCGCACCTGCATCCAAGCTGCTTCAGCCCATTACGGTTGGCCCCCTTGAGCTCAAAAACCGCATTATGTTTCCGCCGCTGACCACCGGCTACGAGGAGCGTGACGGCTCCATTGGCGAGCGCAGCCTGGCTTTTTACGAGCGCTTGGCCCGTGGCGGCGTGAGTTACATCGTCATCGGCGACGTTGCTCCCGTCATGACCGCAAGCCCCACGCCCAAGCTGGCGACCGACGCCCAAATCCCCACGTTTAAGGCCCTGGCCGATGCCGTCCACAAGCACGGCGCCAAGGTCGCGCTGCAGCTGTTCCACCCCGAGTACGACGTGCCCGGTGTCGGCCGCATGGTCATGGGATCCATGGCCGCCGCCAAGGCCGCGCAGGAGGCCAAGGCCGCCGGCGACGAGGAGACCTTTGCCGCCAAGATGGCCGAGTCCAACGAGATCCGCAACCAGGCCTACGCCAAGCTGCACCACGACATGCAGCACTTTGTGAACGAGGCGAGTGTGGAGCAGCTCACCCAGATCAAGGAGGCTATCGCCGCCTCGGCCGCTCGCGCGCAGCAGGCCGGGATCGATGCCATCGAGGTCCACGGCGACCGCCTGGTAGGTTCGCTGTGCTCGGCCATCCTCAACCAGCGCACCGACGAGTACGGCGGCTCGTTCGAGAACCGCGTTCGCTACGCGCTGGAGGTCGTCGCTGCCATTAAGGAAGCCGCGCCGCAGCTGATGGTGGAGTACAAGCTCCCCGTGATCATGGAGAACCCCGACGGCACGCCGCGCGGCAAGGGTGGCCTGCAGCCCGACGAGGCCTGCGAGTTTGCCAAGCTGCTCGAGGGCGCGGGCATCGACATGATCCAGGTCGCGCAGGCCAACCACACCGGCAACATGGGAGACACCATTCCGCCCATGGGCGCCATGCCCTACAACTGGACGCTGCCCGTGGCCGAGCGCGTCAAGGCCCTGGTTTCCGTGCCGGTGGCAACCGTCGGCCGTGTTGTCTCGGTCGAGGCCGGCGAGAAGATTCTGGAAGACGGCGCGGCCGACATCATCGCCTACGGCCGCTCGCTCATGTGCGACCCCGACATTGCGCTGAAGGCCGCCACGGGCGAGCCCGTTCGCGAGTGCCTCAACTGCAACAAGGGCTGCGTCGATGCGATTCAAAATCGCAGGTACATCTCGTGCGTGCTCAATGCCGAGAACGGCGACGAGGCGACCATAGCCATTAAGCCGGGCGAGGGCGACAAGAAGATCGCCGTGGTGGGCGGCGGCATCGCCGGCCTAGAGGCCGCACGCGTGGCGGCCAAGCGCGGCTACGACGTGACCGTTTACGAGGCGAGCGATCATCTGGGTGGCCAGATTGTGCTGGCGGCTGCGCCTCCGCGCAAGGACGAGATCATGCGCTCGGTTGAGTACTACGAGAAGATTCTGCCCGGCCTGGGCGTGAAGGTTGAGCTCAGCCATGCCGCTACCGCTGAGGACCTCAACGCCGCCGACGCTGCGATTGTTGCCGTGGGCGCGCACGACGTGGTCATCCCCGTTCCGGGTGCCGACTCGGACAAGGTCGTCTCGAGCTGGGACGTGCTGGCCGGCAAGGTGGAGCTTACGGGCCGCGTCGCCGTCATTGGCGGTGGCCTGGTGGGCACCGAGACTGCCGAGTACCTGCTGCAGCGCGGCTGCGAGGTGGCGATTGTCGAGATGCTCGACAAGATTGCCGCGGGCGAGTCCGAGACCATTCTGCCGCTGATTATGAGCGACTTTGCAGAGCACAACGTGGAGCAGCACGTGAAGACCCGCCTGACCGCCATTACCGACGAGGGCGTGGAGGCCATTCGCACTACCGAGGACGGCGCCGAGGAGCCGGTAAAGATCGCCTGCGATTACGTGGTGATGGCCGTGGGCTCCAAGGCCAACGCGTTTGACCTGGATGGCGTGACGGTGCCCGTGACCTGCGTGGGAGACTGCTCGGGCGAGCGCACCGCCGACATCGCGAGCGCCATTCGCACGGCATATCACGCGGCCAACGAGCTGTAGTTAACTTCGCGGCCAGGCGGGGCGGTAGCACGGATCCGTCTCGCCCGGCTGTGTCCCGTCGGATGTCAACCGGTGCGGGGCCTGCAAGCGCGCAGGTCTCGCCCTTTTTGTTTTGCTCCGGTGGATGGCAATGCGCGGTAATCATGAGGAGTGAGGACGTCTACTGCCTCGCAGATCACTCAAAATTATTGGGGGAGGGGTTAATAACCATATCCTCTATACCAAAGGACATAAAGAGATGCCAATTTTGTTGACAAGCGAATGACGATTAGCCGTGAGTCAGCTACCAGCGTAAATAATCGATAAAGAAATGTCGTAATTTGGTGCCAAATGCCCAGATAACGCCGCGTCTATTTTAATTAACTGCTTTGAGCAAACAGTAAAATGCTACTATCTAACTTGCACGTAAGAAGGCAGATTAACGGTTAAGGCTAAGAAGTGGCAGGTATGTCGGAAGCAACTAGGACTCGCACGCATGCGCCCGAGGTTAGGCAGCGCGCCGTCGAGATCCTCCAAGAGGGGGTCGGTCATCGCGCCCTCGCTGCGGAGCTTGGCATTCCCCAGGCCACGGCTCGTCAGTGGGCCCGCGCGTATGCCGTGGGCGGTGCCGACGCCGTTCTCAATGCCGGTTCGCATCATCACACCTATTCGTACGACGTAAAGCTCGCTGTGGTTAAGGACCGTCTGGAAAACGGCTTGACGGTTCGCGAGGCCATGATCAAGCACAAGATTCCCAGCGAGTCTTCGGTCAAGGCTTGGTGCCGTCAGTACCGTGAGAGCGGTGAGTCCGCACTGGTCGATAAGCTGCGCGGTCGCAAGCCGCGCGTTAAAAAGGCGGAATAGCAAACGGGATGGTGCGCCCACGGGGCGCATTTTTCTTGCCGCGCCAACTTTTTGGACCGGCGCGAGCCTATCGGGACATCCTCCAACGTAGTCAATAAACCGCGCGCAGTGGCCCGCGCGTCTGTCGTTGCGGTAAGGGAGCGTCACCCCTCTACTCCAATGCGGACGTACCCTTGCCCCGTACGCCTAAAACTCCCCAGTTGACCGAAAACCTGCCGCCGCTATTCCTCAATTGAGCTATAACGTTAAACAATTGCAGCGTTTTTGCATGGGGGAGTGATGGTATGACGCTACTGTATTTCCTTACCCTGTTTCCGCTGGTACCGGCGCTGGGCATGCTGCTCGCGCGCGGTGACCGCGCCCGCGATGCGGTGGGGCTCATAGGCTCCGGCATTATTATGGCGGTGACAGTTGTAGTCGCCGTCATGTTTTTTGGCATGGGTCCGCAGAGCTTTGAGGTTGCCTCCGGCACCTCGCATGTGCTCTCGATCATCAGCTCCGTCATCGACGTCATCCTGTGCGCCGTAATCCTGTACAACGCGTACAAATATAGGAACGCGCTCGCCACGGTGCTCGGCATAGTCCAGCTGGTGGGCTCGTTCGCCTTTGCAGCCATGACGCTGCCCGCGGTCGAAGCCGTCACGGCGACGCCGCTCTACCTGGACTACATGAGCGTGATCATGGTCCTCGCCGTCGGCATTGTTGGCAGCCTCATCTGCGTGTATGCCTTGGGTTATATGAAGGACTTCCAGGCCCACGACGAGCACGAGGCCGCACTGCGCGGGCAGACCGCGCCCGACCGTCGCCCGCAGTTCCTGGCGCTTATGTTCCTGTTCCTCTCGGCCATGTTCGTCATCGTGACGAGCGACAACCTTGAGTGGCTGTTCTGCGGCTGGGAAATCACCACCGTGTGCTCGTTCCTTATGATTGGCTACACGCGCACGCCCGAGGCCATCAAGAACGCTTTCACCCAGATCATCCTTAACATGCTGGGCGGTATCGCGTTTTTGGCGGGCCTTATGTTCTTGCACGTTAACGGCATGCCGCTGACCATCTCGGGCATGATCGAGCTTTCCGGCGCCGGTACCGCGCAATCCGCACTGCTGGTGATGCCGGTCATCCTGTTGTCGCTCGCCGCACTCACCAAGGCCGCACAGATGCCGTTCCACACGTGGCTGTTGGGTGCTATGGTTGCCCCCACTCCCACGAGCGCCCTGCTGCACTCGTCAACCATGGTTAAAGCCGGCGTGTTCCTAATGGTCAAGCTGAGCCCGCTCTATGCTATCTATCCCGTAACCGGCTTTATGGTCACGAGTGTGGGCGCCATCACGTTTTTGCTTGCTGCCCTCATGGCCATCTCGCAGAGCAACGCCAAACGCGTGCTCGCGTACTCCACCATTTCCAACTTGGGCCTCATCAGTGCCTGCCTGGGTGTCGGCGCGCCCGAGGCCGTATGGGCGGCCATCTTTCTGATCCTGTTCCACACGGTGGCAAAGTCGCTGCTGTTCCTGTGCGTGGGCACGGCCGAGCATCATATCGGCAGCCGCGATATCGAGGACATGGACGGTATGTTCAGCCGCATGCCGCACCTGACGCGTCTGATGATGCTGGGCATCATGGGCATGTTTGTGGCGCCGTTTGGCATGCTCGTGTCCAAGTGGGGCGCCCTGGTGGCGTTCGCGCAGACTGGCAACGTGCTCATGATCATGGTGCTGGCCTTTGGCTCGGCCGCGACGTTCTTCTTCTGGGGCAAGTGGCTTGCCAAGCTTTCGGGTGTCGACCCCACGGCTCAAAACGTTGAGGTCAATGTCCATAAGACCGAATGGATGGCCCTCAACACCATCGCCGCGCTGCTGATTCTGTGCTGCGTGGCGTTCCCGGTTATCTCGAGCGGTCTGGTGTCGCCTTACTTGGCCATGGTGTTTGGCCGCGTGCCGTACGTTATTGGCAAGGACGCCATGTACCTGATGGTGGTTATCGTGGCGTTTATCGCCGTGGTGCTGCTGACTTCATTCCGCGTGAGCAACAAACCGCACGTCAACGTGTACCTTTCGGGCGTGGGGACCGACAAATATCGCCATTTCCGCGGCTCGATGGGACACGAGGTGAAGGCCGAAAAGCGCAATTGGTACTCGGAGGACGCCCTTGGCGAGAAGCGTATTGGCCCCGCGGGTAGCGTCGTGTGCTGCAGCATTATCTTGTTTGCGCTGCTGTGTTGCGCGTGGATTGGGCCCGAGCGACTTGCCATGAGTGCGCCCTCGGTGCTGCGCGGCAAGTATTTTGAAGGTTCGGGCGTCGTGGGCATTTTTATTGGCACCGTGGCATTTGCCTTACTGGCGCCGCTTGTGGGCGGCCTGATCGACGGCATCGACCGCAAGCTGTCCGCCCGCATGCAGGGCCGCGTGGGCCCGCGCCTGCTGCAGCCCTTCTACGACGTTGCCAAGCTGCTGCGCAAGGCCCCCGCCAGCGTAAACACCATGGACGATACCTATATGGCGTGCGCGCTCATCTTTACCGTGGTGGGCGGCGGCATCTTTGTGTCGGGCTCTAACACGCTACTGTGCGCTTTTATGGTGACGCTCGCCGCGATCTTTGTGGTGCTGGCGTCCGCCTCGACGCAAAGCCCGTTTGCCCAGGTTGGCGCCGATCGTGAGTTACTGCAGGTTATGAGTTACGAGCCCGCCGTTTTGCTGATGAGCGTGGGCCTGTACCTTGCCACCGACAGCTTTGATTCCATCGCCGTGACGGGGCAGTCGGTCCCCATCATCGTGCACAGCGCGCCCATTTTCCTCGCGTTGCTCGCGGTGCTTACCATCAAGCTGCGCAAGTCGCCGTTTGACCTTTCGTACTCGCATCATGCGCATCAGGAGATCGTCCAGGGCGTCGCCACCGAGATGAGCGGCGGCACGCTGGCCAAGATGACCCTTATGCACTGGTGCGAGACCGTGCTGTTTTTGATGTGGGTGGGCATGTTCTTTGTCTGGGACAACCCCGTGAGCTGGGTTGTAGCCCTGGTCGTGATGGCCGCGACGTATTTTGTCGAGGTCCTGATCGACAACACCTTCGCCCGTAGCACCTGGCGCAGCTGCGTTAAGCTCGGCTGGGGTGTGGCGCTGGTGTTTGGCCTGCTCAACCTTATGCCCATCCTCGTCGACGTGTTTATTTAGGAGGCGGCATCCATGGATCATAAAATGTCGCGCTCACCGTGGGTTATTCATTACGACGGTTCGAGCTGCAACGGATGCGATATCGAGGTGCTGGCCTCGCTCACGCCACTGTTCGATGCGGAGCGGTTTGGCGTGGTCAACACCGGCAACCCCAAGCATGCGGATATCTTTTTGGTGACGGGGTCGGTCAATGCCCAGAACCTGCCCGTCGTGCGCCAGATCTACAACCAGATGCTCGAGCCCAAGTGCGTGGTGGCCTGCGGTATCTGCGCGTGTTCGGGCGGCGTATTCCGCGATGCCTATAACGTGATCGGCGGCGTGGACCGCGCGATTCCCGTGGACGTGTACGCGCCCGGGTGCGCCATTCGCCCCGAGACGGTGATCGATGCCATCGTGGAGGCGTGTGGCATCCTGGACCAGAAGGAGGCCGTGATGCGCGCCGGCGGCGACCCGCTTACCGTGGGCGGCGCCGCAACCTGGGACGGTGGCGTTGAGCTGGGCGAGGACGGGTTTGTGGCTGCGGGGGCCGGGGCTGACGATGCGCCTGCTGGGACGTCCGCGGCCGGCGACGCGCCCGCCGCTGCAAAGGAGGGCGAGTAATGCAAAAGGCTATCTATACTACCGTCGGGATCGATGAGCTCCTGTCACATGTCCAGGCGCTCAAGGGCGTCGGCGCGCGCTTTGTGCAGATGCATGCCGAGCGCTGTGTGGACGACGGATCGTATCGCTTGGTCTATACGTTTATCGACGTTCGTGCTGCTCAGGAGCATATTGCGCAGGACGGCAGCTATGCGATCGAGAACCTGGTGGTTGAGGGCATCGACCAGTACCAGGAGATTCCGTCCATCAGCTCGTACTATCCGGCGGTATTCCCGTTTGAAAACGAAACGCACGACCTGTTTGGTCTTGCCATCACCGATATGCAGATTGACTTTAAGGGCTTTTTCTACCAGGTCTCGACTGCCGAACCCATGAGCGTTATCACGCCCGAGGTGAAGGCCGCGCGCGAGAAAGCCATGAAGGTGCGTGCCGCCGCCGAGGCCAAGGCGCGCAAGGCCGCTGCCGAGAAGGCCGCCGCGGCTGCGGCTGCTGCAGGGGAGAGCGCTGCGAGTGCCGGCGATGCTTCGGCTGCGGCGAGCGCCGGCGACGCCGCGGGCGTCGCTGCTCAGCCCGCTGCGGCTGCCGGCTCCGATGCTCAGCACGATGAGGCTGCTGCGAAGGCCGCGCTCAAGGCCGCCGAGATGGAGGCAAAGCTCGCTGCCATGGATCCCGAGAAAGCGGCCAAGGTCCGCGCGGCGCTTGCCGCCAAGGTCGCCCGCGACAAGCAGAAAAAGGAGGCGTAAGGTCCATGGCACATCGCTCCGTTATTCCGTTTGGCCCGCAGCACCCGGTGCTGCCCGAGCCGCTTCATCTGGACCTGGTGATCGAGGATGACCGCGTCATCGAGGCAATTCCTCAGATCGGCTTTGTGCACCGCGGGCTCGAGAAGCTCACCGAAAAGCGCGATATGCATCAGTTTGGCTACATTGCCGAGCGCATCTGCGGCATCTGCGCCGTGGGCCATAGCTGCGGCTATGCCAGCGCCTGCGAGCGCATGCTCGGCATCGAGGTGCCTGGCCGCGTGCAGTATATCCGCACCATTCTGCATGAGCTTTCGCGCATTCACTCGCATCTGCTGTGGCTGGGCCTGCTCGCCGACGCCTTTGGCTTCGAGGCGCTGTTCTATCGGTCATGGACCCTGCGCGAGCAGATACTCAAGATTTTTGAGAGCACTTGCGGCGGGCGCGTGATTCTGTCGATTAACGAGATCGGCGGCCTTAAGCACGATATCGAGGACTCCGAGCTGGCGGGCATTGTCCAGACGCTCGATGCCATGCGTCCTGACTACGAGGCCCTGGTGCATACGTTTTTGGACGACAACAGCTGCGGCGAGCGCCTGCATGGCGTGGGCGTGATTAGCAAGAAAGACGCGCTGGAGCTTTCGATGGTCGGTCCGTTTGGGCGCGCCTCGGGCGTGGATTACGACGTGCGCATGTTCGGTGACGGCGCCTATGCGGACTTGGCCGCGTTTGAGCCCATCGTTGCTACCGACGGCGACTGCTATGCCCGCTGCCAGGTTCGTTGCGCCGAGGTCACGCAGACCATGGACATCATCAAAGAGCTGGTGGGCAAGATCCCGCACGACGGTATCGGCGGGCGCACCAAGCTTACGCCGGCCGACGGCGCGCGCGGCGAGGTTGTAATTGAGCAGCCGCGTGGCGAGGCGTATTACTATGTGCGCGGCAACGGCACCAAGAATCTGGACCGTTTTCGCGTGCGCACGCCGACGTCGCAAAACCTGGCGGGTCTGACGCATGCGCTGCAGGGCGTGCTCCTTGCCAACGTGCCCATGATTATCCTGACCATCGACCCCTGCATTAGCTGCACGGAAAGGTAGGCACGGCATGAGTTTGCTGACATTTGCCAAGACGGCCTTGGGCTCTATGGTCGAGCAGCCGGTCACGGTGTGCTATCCGCAGGAGAAGCTGACGGCGCCCGAGCGCTTGCGCGGGCATATCGTCAACGACATGGACGTGTGCATCTGCTGCGGCATGTGCGCGCGCCGCTGCCCGGCGGGCGCGCTCACGGTCGATCGCAAGGGTGGTACCTGGTCGATTGATCCGTACGCTTGCGTGGTGTGCGGCGAGTGCATCGAGAGCTGCCGCAAACACTGCCTGACTATGGACACCTCCCGCACTCCAGTCGCAGCGGACAAGACTCCCACAGTAGAAACCAAGCCGGAATAGCGCTGGAATAGGGGCCGGTGGGGCAAAAATGCCCCACCGGCCCCGCGCTTAAACGCGCGGTTGTGCCGTCGCGAACAAAACTATGCCGGATTACGGGGCTAGATAGCGAACCTCCGACCATACGGAAAATCCCAAAAACAAAACCGCAGGTAGATAGCCTGCCGTTTTTCAAAAAATGGTGGTATGGATGAGGGCCCCGACTTTAGCTCCGTAATCCGGCATAGTTTTGAAATGACACCATATCGGTGACAGCCCTTGATCCCCCGGGGACGGAGGAAAACGGATCATTTTGACCTGTTGGCTCCGAGTCGCACCCGTTTTCCTGCGAAAACCCTCGTGTCTCAACTTTGGTGAGACATTTGTCTCACGTCCAAAATCAAATCTGGAACGTGTGTCACCTGCCCTAATTGTGTCTCATTTCGTAACTTTAGGCTGTTGCAAGGTCTGAGACCGCGAGAAGGGAGAAGCGATGAGTAAGTACACGAGGGGTCTCCTGGCGGTGATACTGGCCGTAGTGCTAGTGTTGCCGGCTGCAGCATTTGCCATGCTGCCCGAGGCCAATGCCAGGTCCAGCACCGGTATGGACGGACCGGAAGCGACAAAGATAGTCGACCACGACACCAGCAACCATTGGAAGTTCTGGGCGGGCGGTTATGACGGCAGCAAGGTCACGACGCAAAACGTCGGCCGAATTTGGACGGATAAGACGGTCCAAGCAATCGATGACGGGAAATCGGACTTTTTGACCACGCTTTCGGCGATGTCTTCGACATCCGATACAACGTCGCTGGTTTCCAAGCCGCTCGACATCGTGATGGTGCTCGATGCCTCTGGCTCAATGGATGATTCTATGGATGGCAAAGGGTCCCCCAAGCGCATCGATGCGCTCAAGAATGCTGCCAACCACTTTATCGACACCATTGCCGAGCAGAATGCAAAAATCAAGGATGCTCCCAAGCAGCATCGGGTTGCCATTGTTAAGTTCGCAGGCAAGAAGAAGGATGAAATCGGCAACGATACGTATCGCGATAATAATCGAAACAAGTGCAACTACTCGCAGACCATGAAGCCCCTGACGCCGTGTGTCGGTGATGACGCAACGAGCCTTAAGGAAACGGTCAACTCCATCAAGCCTAACGGCGCCACGCAGGCTGATTTCGGTATGCAGCTGGCCCAGGGAATCACCTCTGAGCGCGAGGATGCTCAGAAGGTCGTTGTGTTCTTCGCCGATGGCTCACCTACGAGCTTTCGTGATTTTGAGCCCGCGGTCGCTAGGGACGCCATCAATACCGCCAAGGACATAAAGAGTGGCGGGGCGACCATTTATGCCATCGGTATCTTCAACGGTGCGAAGCCGGGCGACGATCCAACAAGCAGCGACACGAGCAACGAGAATAAATTCATGCATGCCGTGTCGAGCAACTATCCGAATGCCACATCGTCCGTAAGCTATGGCTTTTTTGGAACTGAGGAGTGGAATGTCAATTTTGGTAACCCCGTTGCCGGTGCCAGCTACTACAAGTCGGCGACCAACGCCGCCGAGCTTGATCAGGTCTTTAAAGACATCTCGAGTGCCATTACGTCGGGCAAGGGTTTCCCGACCAAGGTCGAGGGCAACAATCCCAACGGCTCCGGTTACATCACATTCGAGGATGAGCTGGGTGCCTTCATGCAGGTCGATAGCTTTACCGGTGCCGAGTACAACGGTGAGACCTATGGCGCCGCCACTAAGTCTAGCGACGGCAATATTGATACCTATACGTTTGACGGCAAGCTCGCCCATCTCGTAATTACGGTCGATCGCGCGGACGAGAACAATCCACAGCGCGGCGACATCGTGACGGTCAAGGTCCCCGCATCGCTCATTCCGCTGCGCCGCTTTACCGTTGACGAGTCGGCGGGCACGTTTGTCGTCGATGCCATCTCGCCTATCCGCGTGGTGTATGCATCGAGTGTAAAGGCTATTGCACGCAAAAACCTGTTTACTCCCAATAACGTTCCGGGGCTGCAGGATTATATCGACAAGCACAGGGACGCCGATTCCAATACCGTTAGCTTCTACGCCAACAAGTGGACCGGCGACGATGCGGGCGATACGGTCGCGAGCTTTGAGCCTGCTGCTACGAACGGCTACTACTGCTTCCAAAAGCTAACGCCCGTCTACACGGATGCGGCTTGCACCAAGCTTGCAACGGAAAAGCCTTCGGGCTCTAAGACCTATTGGTACAAAGATGAGTTTATGGCGCAGAACTCGTCAGGCGCGCCGTACGATGATTCCGTTTCGATTCCGGTTAAGGGAAGCGAGCTTGAAAGCTTTGAGGGCGCTTTGGTAAAGGATGGCGACCACTGGTCGATTAAGGCTGGTACCGCGCGCCTCGCCTTTATCAATCAGCTCCACACCACCAAGGAGCGTGTGGGTGGAAACCCGACTGACACCGCACGCGACGTAATCAATCCCCAGTGGAACAACACGAAGGTTGTTTCCGGCGCGACGAAGGTCAATGTTTATCTGGGCAATAACGGCAAGATTAGCTTTACGCTCAATACCAAGCCGACAACGTTGACAACTGCCGACTTTGGCCTGGTCAAGGTGCTCGAGGGCCGCAACTGGACGGATGAGGACAAGTTTGAGTTTGGTCTGACGTCGGAGAACAGTGCCCCGATGCCCGAGTCCACGACTGCGGTTGCAACAGAGGGCCATGCGTACATTAGCTTTGGCGAGATTGCCTATGATAAGCCGGGCACGTATGTCTACAAGGTTTGCGAGAAGAACGCTGGAACCACGCTCGACGGCATCGCCTACAGCAAGAACGTTGCAGAGTTCACCGTGACAGTGAAGCCCAATGAGAAGGGCAAGCTTGAGGCTTCTGCGACGAAGACCTCGGGTGAGACCGAGTTCAAGAACACCTATGCTGCGGATCCTGTTGAGTCCAGTGTTACCAGCCAGATTGCAGTTACCAAGGCCCTGACCGGTCGCGACCTTACGGCCGACGAGTTTAGCTTTGAGCTGCGCGAGGTTAAGGGCGAGGACTCCGCGCTTATCGAGACTGCCAAGAATGATGCCGAAGGAAACGTTGCGTTCAACGCCATCAAGTACACCGAGATCGGTCAGCACACCTACACGCTGTGCGAGGTCAAGGGTAACGCCGGCGGTATTACCTACGACGAAACCGTCCACACCATCGTGACAACCATCAACGATAACGGCAAGGGCCAGCTGGTGGCTACGCATAAGCTGCAGGGCGCCGAGGACGTTACGAAGATTGAGTTTAAGAACGCCTACAGTGTGACTCCCGAGAGCTCCAGCGTCACCGACCGGATCACCGCGGTCAAGTCCCTGGACGGCCGTGACCTCAAGGCCGGCGAGTTCTCCTTCGAGCTCGTCGAGGGCGAGGGCGAGGACGCCAAGGTTGTCGCTACCGGCACCAACAATGCCGAAGGCAAGATTACGATGAGCCCCATCGAGTACACTGCTGCTGGCAAGCACACCTACACGCTGCGCGAGGTCAAGGGCAACGCCGGCGGTATCATCTACAGCGATGCCAAGTTCACCATCGAGACCACTATTACCGACAACGGCGACGGTACGCTTAGTGCCACGCATGTTCTGAAGGACGTCAAGGTTGCCGAGTTCAAGAACTCCTACAACGTGACCCCCGAGAGCTCCAGCGTCACCGACCGGATCACCGCGGTCAAGTCCCTGGACGGCCGTGACCTCAAGGCCGGCGAGTTCTCCTTCGAGCTCGTCGAGGGCAACGACGTCGTCGCTAGGGGCACCAACGCTGCCGACGGCAAGATCACGATGAGCGAGATCACCTACAACGAGCCCGGCAAGCACACCTACACGCTGCGCGAGGTCAACGGCGGAACCACCAGCAAGGGCGTCACCTACAGCGATGCCGAGTACACCATCGAGACCACCATCACCGACAAGGGCGACGGCACGCTCGAGGCGAAGCATGTCCTGAAGGGCGACGACGAGGCGAAGTTCAGCAACAGCTACAAGCCGAATCCTGACGAGTTCAGCGTCAGCGACCAAATCACCGCGACCAAGGTCCTGACTGGCCGCGACCTCAAGGCTGGCGAGTTCTCCTTCGAGCTCGTCGAGGGCGACAAGGTCGTCGCCACCGGCACCAATGCCGCCGACGGCAAGATCACGATGAACGCCGTGAAGTACACCGAGGCCGGCAAGCACACCTACACGCTGCGCGAGATCAAGGGCGGAACCACCAGCAAGGGCATCACCTACAGTGACGCCAAGTACACCATCGAGACCACCATCACGGACAATGGCGACGGTACGCTCAGTGCCACACATGTTCTGAAGGGCACCGAGCCCGCCGAGTTTAAGAACTCCTACAGCGTGACCCCGCTCGATGCAGAGCTCGACTTTGACCTGAGCAAGGCCATCGACGGCCGCGACTGGACGGACTCCGACAAGTTCAGCTTTACCATCACCGCTCCCGAGGGCACCCCGCTGCCCGATCCCGCAACCGTAACCGTGAGCAAGAAGGACGCGAAGGACGGAATCGCCGTCATCAAGTTCGGCAAGATTCGCTACACGGCTGCCGGAACCTACAAGTACGAGATTCGCGAGAACGCGGGTAATACGGTCGGCATGACGTATGACTCCCACGTCGCGACCGCCGAAGTAACCGTGACCGAGGACGGCGATGGCAACCTGACCGCCAACGTCACCAAGAAGGAAAACGGACGCTTTACCAACACGTACCGCACTGAGCTTAACTACACCGCGGCCGGCGGTCTGTGGCTCAGCAAGTATCTGGACGGCCGCCCCATGACCGAGGGCCAGTTCACCTTTACCGTGACACCTGCTGACGACGCCTCGGCTCGCGCGCTCGGTCTGCTGCCCGGGGCCAACAGCTTCAAGTCCCCCGAAGCGGCAGAGGCAACGGTCGGACTGATCGACATTCTGGCTGGTCATGAGGTTAAATTTACGCAGGCTGACGCCGGCAAGACCTTCAAGTACACCGTGGCCGAAAAGAACGACGGCCAGCCCGGTTACACCTACGATGACGCCGTACGCACGGTGACGATCGCCATCGCCGACGACACCGCCGGTATGCTCACTGCTACGACGACCGTTTCCGGTGGTCCCGAGGGCACGCATGAGACGGTCCACAAGAGTGGCGAGAACAAGGTCGAGAAGGCCCTGGTGCCGTTCCACAACAGTTACAGCGCTACGACCAACACGCCTGGTGGCACCGCTGCTCAGGTCGTTGCCACCAAGACTCTGACCGGTCGCCCGATGGCCGACGGCGAGTTCTGGTTCGGCATCGCCTATCAGGGTGAGCTTGTGGCATACGAAAACCTCAAGCCCAATATCGGCGGGCATGTGAGCTTTGATGCGCTGCACTACGACACCGAGATGCTTGCCAATCTTGAGGCGGCTGGGCTTGCCCATCGTACCGACAAGGACGGTAAGCTCGCTTGGACCATTAACTACACGGCCTACGAAGATTTATTCGGGCTGCCGAATGGCGTTTCCGCTACAACGTGGAGCTTTGGCTTTAAGGTTATCGTTGTCGACAACGGTGACGGTACCCTGACGGCAACGGTCGACTACGGTGGCGTCGAGCCCTTGTTCGAAAACGTCTACGGCGCCGAGGCCGTGGATGCCGCACTCATCGGCACCAAGAAGCTTCAGGCAGCCGAGGGCCTGACCCCGGCTGACATCGCGGGCAAGTTCACCTTTACCGTGACCGCCGACGAGGCTGGCGCCCCGATGCCCGAGCGCACGACCGTAACCAACGACGCAGCCGGTAACGTGGACTTTGGCAAGATCCACTTTACGCTCGAGGACCTCAACCGCGCTCTGGGCGTGACGGACGATGCGACCGATAAGGCCGAGGCGGACGAAGCTGACGGGGCCGAGGCCGACGAGGCAGAGGCTGAAGAGGCCGACCCCGCCGCTGACGCCAATGTCGACGAGTCCGAGCCTGCGGCCCCCACCGCTCCGCGCTCGCACACCTTTGCCTATACGGTGACCGAGACCGGCAGCGCCCCTGGCGTGACCAACGATGCCAACGCCACGCGCAAGGTTTCCTATACCGTGACTGACGACGGCGCCGGACATCTGAGCGTCAAGCGCGAAGGCGACGACGGTGCTGCCTTCACGTTCACCAACACCTACAGCGTAACGCCTACCGATTCGTCCGTGACCGATCAGGTCAAGACGGTCAAGCGTCTGACCGGACGCGACCTTGCAGTCGGCGAGTTCACGTTCGATCTGCTCGAGGACGACGTGGTTGTCGCAAGCGGCACCAACGACGCCAACGGCACTGTGACACTGAGCCCGATCCGCTACGAGGCGCCCGGCACGCACACGTACACGCTGCGCGAGGCTTGCCCCAATGCGCTTGGCCTGTACAAGGGCGTCACCTATGACGGTACGACCTACACCGTCGTGGCCACCGTCTCTGACAACGGCGATGGCACACTGGCCGTGACGCACAAGCTCGAGGGAACCACCGAGTCGGCTGGTTTTACCAACAAGTATCACGCCATGCCCACCCAAGTCTCCATCGGCGCCATCAAGGTGCTCGAGGGACGCGAGCTCAAGAAGGACGAGTTCAGCTTTAAGCTCGTTGGCGAGGGCATCGAGTCCACCATCACCAACGATGCCGACGGTAAGATCAGCTTCGACAAGTTTGAGTACGACGAGCCCGGTACGCACGTCTACACCATCAGCGAGGTCAAGGGCGACGAGATCGGTATGACCTACGACAAGTCCGTCTTTACCGTGACCGTCAACGTGGTCGATGACGGCGAGGGCAACCTCAAGGCGAACGTCGCCTTTACCAAGGGCGACAAGAGCGTCGAGGGTATCGTGTTCAACAACACGTACAAGAAGCCCGAGACGCCCGTGCCGACGCCCGATCCCGGCACGCCCAAGACCGTGACGAACATCGTCAAGACGGTCAAGGGTTTCCTGCCCACCACGGGTGACCAGCAGGCCGCCGCTCTGCTTATGGCATTTGTTGTCGCCATGGCCGGCGTCGGAGCCTTGGTCTGGGGTATCCGTAAGCGCTAGGCACGCTGGCAACGCCCGGGGCCAAAAGGCCCCGGGCGGCTGGCGGGGAGCCAGAACACAGCCCCCACCCCCATCCCCGGCCGCCACGGAGGTATCTCCCTCCTCCGTGGCGGCACTTTTGTGTGCCGGGGGCGCCACGAAACCGGCCCATCTACTACGTTTAGCCCCTTACCCCCAACCATGCCAAAAAAACGCGAAGACAAAACCGCAGGTAGAACGCCTGCCGTTTTCTGGAAAATGGGGATATGGTCGGAGGTATTGAGTCAAACGTAGTAGATGGGCCGATTTCGTGGCGCGCGGTTCCGGCTGATTCCTTGGGGGCGAAGGAAAACGGATCATTTTGGTTCCGCGAGGCTGGCAGAGGCACTCGTGCGGGGTTGCCCGAACAAAACTATGCCGGTTTACGGGGCTGGATGGCGAACCTCCGACCATACGGAAAATCCCAAAAACAAAACCGCAGGCAGATTGCTTGCTGTTTTTCAAAAATAGGGGGTATGGATGAGGGTTCCGACTTTAGTCCCGTAATCCGGCATAGTTTTGAAATGGCCCCATATCCGTAACAGCCATTTTGTTATGCCGGGCTGGTCGGTCGTTGGGTAATTACCCTCGCAGGTAGGCGATGGCGATCTGCGTGCGGTTGCGCAGGCCCATTTTGGCAAGGATTGAGCTGATGTGGTTGCGCACGGTGCCTTCGCCCATATAGGCGGTGGCGGCAATCTCCTTGTTGTCGAGGCCGCGGGCGATGAGCTCGGCGACTTCGAACTCGCGGTCGGTCAGGCCGGCAAAGGCGGCGGGCCGGCGGGTCGCGCCGGCCTCGACGTCCGCCCCATCAAAGTTGATATCTTCGATCGCCTTGCCCTCGAGTACGCGTTTGCCGTCCATGACCTGCGTCAATGCCGGAGGAATGGCGGCGACATCGGTTTTGATCAGGTAGCCGCGGGCGCCCAGTTTGAGCGCCGACACAATGTACTCGTCATCCGAGAATGTCGTCAGAAACACCACGCGCGCCGAAGGGTCGCGCTCGAGGATCTCGCGTGCCGCCGAAAGTCCGTCGCGTCCCGGCATCTGAATGTCGAGCAGCGCGATATCGGGTGCGTGTTCGGCGTAGAGCGCCACCGCATCGTTGCCGTTGGCACCGGTGCCCACCACTTCGATCTGCGGCTGGGCGCCCAAGATAATCTTGAGCGAATCGACCACCAAGCGGTCGTCGTCGACAACGATGAGCCTCATCGGCCCTCATCTCCTCGCTGTTTGGGAACGGTGGCAAACACACGCCAGCCGCCGGCGCCGGCGCGCGGGCCGGCGGTGAAGGTGCCGCCAAGCGCCTCGACGCGCTCGCGCATGGAGGCGAGCCCCATGCCTTCTGCGACGTTGCTGCTGCTCGCCGGGGTCGCGTCCGCGCCATCATCGGTAACGATGAGCTGGTAAAACGACGGATGCTCCATGCATCGTACAGTGATGGTCTGGGCGCAAGCGTGGCGCATGGTGTTGGAGAGCGCCTCGCGCAGGACCGCCGCAAAGCAGTTGGCGACGTTTGCGGGCGCATGCTCGGTCATAACTTCAAGCTCAATCTGCGGACCGCCGTCCGAGTGCGCGCCTTCGACAATGCGTTCGAGCTGCACGGAAAGGTCGACAGCGTTGTCGTTGAGCGCGTGGACGCTGGTGCGCACAAGCTGGAGCGCCTCGTCAACCGTGCGTTTAACGTCGGCGAAATCGGCGGCGACGCCAGGCTCGTCGGCGTGGACCACGCGTAGGGCTTCGGCCTGCAGTGAGGCGCGCGTGAGCTGGTGCCCGACGTTATCGTGGATCTCGCGCGCGATGCGGGCGCGTTCGGCGAGCGTCGCGAGTTCGACTTCGTAGTCCTGGCGATCGGCAAGATCGCGGTTGCGCGCTTCGAGCGCGAGGGCTCGTTCTTGCAGCTCGTCGCGGGTACGGCGCATGCGCTGTTGCTCGCGCTCCAGCTGGGCGGTACGTAGCGATAGCAAGGTGGCAGCAACCGAAAGGATGGCGGTCAGCAGGAACGTTCGGGTGGTGAGCGCGCCGCCGCGAAGGTCCGCGACAAGCGCAAAAGCAAAGACGGAGCCAATGCCCAGCGCGACCCAGGCGTGTTCGCGGCGCGCGCGTCGCGCGATGTCATAGAGAGCGAGAGGTGCAAACGGCACAAACGGCGGCACGAAGACAGCCGCGATGATGTAAACGTAACTCGCGGCCTCGCTTGTGCGGCGCGTGCGTTCCTCCTGTGCGACCTCGGCCAGCGAGGTGGAGATAACTCCAAGGCAAAACGCCGCGACCAGGCGAGCGTCCACAGCAAGGCCCATGGCGGCCGCAATGCAGCACGCCAGCACGATCGATTTGTCGAAAAGCCTGTTCATAAGGGTATTGTACGCGAAGCCGCGCGTGGTGGAGGGACCGCCTGCGCAACTGTGACATTCCTCCCGTGCGGCAAAGCGGGGACGTCGGCAGGCCGCACGACCAAGCCACGCACTCGTGACAAAGCTCACTGGTGCGCGCCGGCGGCTCCTGCGATGATGCAATCGTACCGGGCTGCAATCAACAGAAGGGCCGCCTCATGACAGACATCGTCCACGTCGAAAACCTCGTCAAGCGCTACGACGACCTTATTGCGCTCGACCACTTTAACCTGAGCATCGCCCCCGGCGAGATCTTTGGCCTGCTGGGCCCCAACGGCTCGGGCAAGACCACATCCATCAACTGCATCCTGCAGCTGCTCGCCTACGACAAGGGCACCATCGAACTGTTCGGCGAGCCCATGACGCCCGCCCGCTACGACCTCAAGCGCCGCATCGGCGTGGTGCCGCAGCAGGTGGCGGTGTTTGACGAGCTTACGGTGCGCGAGAACATCGACTATTTCTGCAGCCTTTACGTTAACGACCGCAAGCGCCGTCGCGCGCTGGTCGACGAGGCGATCGACTTTGTCGGGCTGGGCGACTTTACCAAGTTTCGCCCCGGCAAGCTCTCGGGCGGCCTGGCGCGTCGCCTCAACATCGCCTGCGGTATCGCGCACAAGCCCGAGCTCATCTTTTTTGACGAGCCCACGGTGGCGGTCGACCCGCAGAGCCGCAACGCCATCCTGGAGGGCATCTGCCGCCTGCGCGACGAGGGCGCCACGGTGGTGTATACCAGCCATTACATGGAGGAAGTCGAGCAGATTTGCAGCCGCATCATGATCATGGACGGCGGCCGCGTGCTGGCGCAGGGCACCAACGACGAGCTCAAGCGCATGATCCAGATGGGCGAGAAGATCGTGATCGAGGTCGGCGAGGTGCCGAGCGCGGCGCTCGGTGCCGTCGCGAGCCTGCCGCATGTCCTGGACCTGTCGGCGACGGCAGGCCAGCTCACGTTTTCGTGCGAGGCGAGCCCGCATAACCTGACGGACATTCTCGATGCGCTGCGTTCGCATGACGTGACGCTCGGCCGCATTTATTCCGAACCACCGACCCTCAACGACGTGTTCCTCGAGATCACCGGCCGCGAGCTGCGCGACTAGGGGGCGGCCATGTTCAACACCATTATCATTACGGTCAAGACGCTGCTGCGCCGGCCGAGCACGTGGGTTTGGGGCGCTCTCTTTCCCATCGCGCTTTCCACGATGTTCATGTTTATGTTTGCGAATCTCAGCTCCGACGGCAAGATCGACCCGGTGCCGGTTGCCGTTGTTGCTGACGAAGCCTGGGGCGCTTCGTCCTTTAAGGACGTGGCGACTTCGCTTGCCAAGGAGGGCGAGAATCAGCTGCTCGATGTGAGCGAGTACGAAGACTTGGCTGCCGCGCGCAAAGCGCTCAAGGCCGGTGAGGTCGCGGGTATCTATACGGTCGACGCTGCGGGCACGCCCAAGCTCACACTGCTATCGAACTACGACAGCTCGCGCGCATCATCGGTGCTCACCGATCGCAGCATCCTGGAAACGGTGGCAAGCTCGTATACACAAAATGCCGAGCTCATGTCCCAGATTGCCCAGGACAACCCGGCGGCACTCGCCGACCCCGAGGCGGTTGCGCGCGCCCTGTCGCTCGAGGGCGGCACCCGTCGCGTGAGCCTTACGCGCACCACGCCCGACGGCACGGTCATCTACTATTACGCGCTCTTTGGCCTGGTGGCGATGATGTCTGCCGAGTTTGCCGCCTTGAGCGTCGTCGATCTGCAGTCCAATCTGTCGGGCCTTGGCGCGCGCCGCTGCGCGGGCGGTCTTTCCAAAACGGCGTCGCTGGCCGGTATCTTTGTGGGCTCGTGGCTGGTCTCCTTTGCCTCGATGACGATCGCGATTGGCTACGTGCGCCTGGTCGTGGGCGTCGACTTTGGCGGGCGCGAGGGACTGTGTTTGGTGGGCGGCGCCGCTTCCGCGCTTGCCGCCACAGGCCTGGGACTCTTTGTGGGCACGCTTCCCGTTAAGGGCGGCAAGGCGTCCAAGTCCGGCATCCTCACGGGCTTTGCTACCACGTGCGCCCTGTTCGCCGGCCTCTACGGCGAGCCGGCGATGGCGCTTGCCGACGACGTCGCCCGCGCCTGCCCGGCCGAGTGCTGGCTCAACCCCGTCAAGCTCATCTGCGACATGTTCAACCGCCTGTATTTCTTTGAGAACCTGGGCCCCTTTGTCGTTCGCGCCGGCGCGCTGGTCCTTATGGCGCTGCTGTTCGTTGCCGCCGCCACGCTGACCTTTGGAAGGAGCCGCTATGAGCACCTTTAAGACTGCGCTTCGCATGGCGCTGGCGCACCCGTTCTACCTGCTCATCTATACGGTGTTCATCTCGCTCATGGGCGTATTCATCGCGGCATCGGTGAGCTGGAACTCGTCGCAGCTCACCGAGTACGAGCCCTACGACACCAACGTGATCGTGATCGACCGCGACAATAGCGACCTTTCGAGGGCACTCACCAAGCACCTGGGGTCGCGCTTTGAGTTGGTCACGGGCGTCGGCGACGATACCTACGATCTTGCGGACGCGCTCTCCAAGAGCAACAGCGCCAAGGGTAGCGCCGACTGCGTGTTCTTTATCCCGGAGGGGTTTGAGAACGACCTGGTCGCGGCCGCCCGCGCGGGGGAGGCCCTGCCCAAGCTCGATGTGACCTACGGTGCCGGCACCATGGCGGCGGCGCTTTCGTCTGCTGAGGCCTCGCGCTGGATTTCGCTCGCGGGCGCTGCAGCGGCCCTAGAGCCCGCCGCCTCTAATGGTAGCGTCGCCAAGGCCGCCGAGCATGCCGCCGCCAAGCGCGCCGAGGTCCAGATTGAGCAGGTCAAGGTTGGTTCGACTGCCGCCGCCATGCTCAAGTCGTATTTCAACTTTGGCGCGTACGCGATTATCTCGTCGGTCATCGTATCGGTGGGGCTGGTGTTCTCGGGCATGAACGAGCCCGAGCGCGTGCGTCGTATGGATGCCGGCCCAATCTCCGAGCGCCGGCGTTCGCTCGTCGTGTTTGCGGCCGCCACTGTGATCACCGTCTGCATCTGGTTTGTGTCGAGCATGATGGGCGTCGTGGGCTTTGCCGGCGCGGTTGCCGAGGTCGGCGTGGGTCGTGTGTGCCTGGCGCTGGCGGCGACGTTTGCCCTGACGTGCACGCCTCTGGCCGTTGGCTTTGCCCTTTCGAGCCTGGGTGCGCGTGAGGAGCTGCTCAACGGTGTGGGCAACCTGCTCGGCATGCTCATGACGTTTTTGGGCGGCGCCTGGATGCCGCTGTCGCTGATGGGCCCAGCCGTGCAGACCGCGGCGCATTTTGTGCCGACGTATTGGGTGAACGACGCGATTGGCAAGGCGCTCGCCGCGGACCTGACGTCCACCGTGCTGGGCGACATCGCTTGCGATCTGGGCGTCACAGTGCTCTTTGCCGCGGCCATCGCCGCCGTAGGCCTAGCCCTCGCCCACAACAAATCCCACGCCTAGACACCTACTCATTGGGGACAGACTTAAACGACCAAAAGTATTCATTGGGGATAGACTTAAATGACTAGCCATCGGGGGCAGATAAGGAGCGTCCCCAACTGCCGGGTGGCGAAAGAGCGTCCCTTGTGACTGGTCATTTAAGAACGTCCCCAATGACTAGTCTGAAACAAATCCCCACTCTCGCCCCAAAATAGTTCGCCAAGGTTTACTATTACGTTCATAAAGTAGTACTAGGCTAACAATGGGGGATACCATGGCAACGCAGGAAGCCTACGTCCAGGTTAAGGATCTCAAAAAGCACTACGGCGACGGTGATGCGCGCCTGACGGTACTCGATGGCATCGACACGTCCATCAACCGAGGCGAGATCTGCGTCATGCTGGGGCCCTCGGGCTCGGGCAAGTCGACGTTTCTTAACCTGATCGGCGGCCTGGAGGATGCCGACGCTGGCTCTATTTTGGTGGACGGCTGCGACCTCACGGTGCTCAAACCTACCGACCTGGGCGAGTATCGCCGCCGTGAGCTGGGCTTTGTCTTCCAGTTCTACAACCTGGTGCCCGATCTCACCATCAAGGAAAACATCGAGGTCACGGCACACCTGTCCAAAAAGCCGCTCAACATCGACGACCTGTTGCGTTCGCTGGGTCTCTACGAGCACCGCAACAAGTTCCCGCGCCAGGTTTCGGGCGGCCAGCAGCAGCGCTGCGCCATCGGCCGTGCGCTCGTCAAAAACCCGGGCCTGCTGCTGTGCGACGAGCCCACGGGCGCGCTCGACTATAAGACGTCCAAGGAAATCTTGCAGCTCATGGAGGATGTCAACCGCACCTACGGCTGCACCATCATCATTGTCACCCACAATGCCGCCATCGCGCGCATGGCCAATCGCGTGCTGCGCCTGCGCGACGGGCGCATCGTCGAGGATGAGCTCAACGAGTCGCCCGTCTCGGCCGCCGAGCTCGATTGGTAGGCGGCGCCATGACACCTCTCGCAAAACGTCTCCCACGCGAGCTGCGCCGCAATACCGGCAAGTACCTGGGCATCTTTTTGCTTATGTGCGGAAGTATCGCTCTCACCTCGGGCTTTTTGCTCGCGGCGCATTCCATCGGCTGCCTCATCGATGACATGCGCGATGCGTACACGATTGAGGACGGCCGCGTGACCACCTCCTTCGAGGCGACCGAGGAGCAACTCAAGGCAGCCGAGGACGCGGCCGACGACGTCGGCGGCGTCACGCTCTACAAGAATTTCTCCATCGACGCCATCATCAAAAAGACCGCCGGCGACGACGGCACCAAGCGCACGCTGCGCACCTATGCGCACCGCACCAAGGTCGTTATCGCGTCCTACTGTGAGGGCAAGGAGCCCAAGACGGACGATGAGGTAGCCATCGACCGTGTCTTCGCCACCAACAACGACCTCGCCGTGGGCGATAAGGTTGAGCTTGAGGGCCGCACCTACATCATCTGCGGCATCATGACCCAGCCCGACAGCCAGGCGCTGTTTCTCAACAATTCGGACTTTACGGTGAACACCATCACCTATGGCGTGGCCGAGGTCACCGACGCTGGCTTTGCCGCGCTCGAGGACGTCGGCGGCGCGCCCGCCTACACCTACTCCTTTACCTTTACCGATCGCGACCTCCCCACCGCGGATCGCATCGATGCGGAGCAGGATATGGTCGAGGCGCTGACCGATGCCGATGCGCGCGTGGACGATCTGATCGATGCCGATTCCAACCAGGGCATTGGCTATGCGCGCGACGACGTGGACGGCGACTCCATGATGTGGATGACGCTGCTCGACATCATCATCGTGATTATGGCGTTCGTCTTTGTGGTCCTTACCGACGCCACCATCGAGGAGGAGAGCGCCATCATCGGCACGCTGCTCGCCAGCGGCTATCGTCGACGCGAGATCGTCCTGCACTACCTGGCACTTCCCGCCATCGTGGGCGTGGTCGCGGCGTTTTTGGGCACTGCGCTCGGTGTTGTGTTCTTTACCGAGCCCATGCGCAGCCTCTATTACGGTTCGTACAGTCTGCCGCCTTTCCAGGTGTACTGGAGCTGGGAGATCTTTGTGAAGTGTGCCGTGGTTCCCGCCGTCGCGCTCATCCTCATCACGCTGGTGGGTTTGCTTCGCAAAATGGGCAAGACGCCGTTGCAGTTCCTTCGTCACGAGGCGAGCGGCAAATCGGGCACCAAGCGCGGCTTGCAGCTGCCGGAGCGCATGGGTTTTGTTTCCCGCTTCCGCCTGCGTATCTTCCTGCGCAACCTGGGCAACTTCGTCACGCTCTTCGTGGGTATCGCGTTTGCGTCGCTGCTGCTGCTCTTTGGCCTGGCGATTCTGCCCACGATGACGCACTACGCGGACAACTTGGAGACAAGCCTTGTCGCCGAGCACCAGTACACGCTCAAGGCTCCGCTGGAGCTTGAGGGTACCGCCGAGGAGCGCGAGCAGTGGTCGGCACTCGAGCGCTTGCAGGCGGTGGACGGTACGCTGCTTTCTGCCGCCCAGGATGCAGATGACGAGCTTGACGACGCGGTCGATGCCGCACGGACAGCCGCCAATGTCGCGGCCAGCTCCCCGTCTGCCGAGAGCCTGGCCGCAGCGCAGGACGCGCTTGCGGCGGTTCAGGACAAGAAGGATGCGCTCTACGCGCGCCTTGATGATCTTGCCGGTGCTCTCGGCTGCGACCGCGACGAGGCTATCGACCTGATCGATAAGGCCTCGAAGATCGATACCGACAACGACGATATTCATCCCGTCAATACGGCCGATAACGGTTCAGCGAAGATTGCGCAGGCCGAGAAATATGCCGTCTACCAGCTGCAATACGACCGCGGTGACGGAAATGGGCAGGAGACGATTTCCATTTACGGCGTCTCGCCCGATTCGCGCTACTGGAAGGACCTCGATGTAGGCGATGGGCGCGTCGTCTTTGGCGGCGGCCTGCTCGACAAGTTTGGCTGGAGCGAGGGCCAGAAGGTCACGCTCGACGACAAGTACGAGGGCGAGCATTATTCTCTTGAGTGCGCGGGCAAGGACTGTGCCTGGGGCTCCAAGTCGGACATGAATATCTATATGAGTATCGACGACTTTAACGAGCTGTTCGACAACGACGCCGCCTACTTTAACGGCTATGTGAGCGACGAGAAGCTCGACCTCGACGCGCGCTACTTTGCCGGCGACACCACACCCGACGACATGCGCGCCGTGGGCGACCAGTTCATCGGCATGATGAGCAAAATGATCGGCATGATGGTTGGCCTCGCGGTGTTTATCTTCCTGCTGTTTATGTATCTACTGACCAAGGCTGTGATCGACCACAGCGCCCGTTCGATTAGCTATATGAAAGTCTTTGGCTATCGCGATAGCGAGATCTCGCATCTGTACATCCGCTCGATCACGCTGTGCGTGGCGGCGTCGCTCGTGCTGAGTCTGCCGGTCATTATTGGCTCGCTCACGGCCATCTTCCGCTCGATGCTGCTCGCCTATAACGGCAATATCGAGATCTACGTGCCCTGGTGGTCCATGGCGGCGTGCGTCGGCATTGGCTTTGCGACCTACCTGGTCGTGGCGCTGCTGCACACGCGTTCTATCAAGCGCGTCAGCCTGGCCGAAGCCCTCAAAGTGCAGGAGTAGTCATCGGGGACAGTCCTTGCCATTCGTCGGCTCGCCGGCCGGGCTGGCAAGGACTGTCCCAATATGCCGGCCTTTGGGGACGTTCCTTTTCTGCCGGCACTTGGGGACTGTCCCTAACTGCCGGCAGGAAAGGAACGTCCCCAGCTGCCAGGTGGCGAGGCACTCATTTAAGTCCGTCCCCAATGAGTGTCTGGCCGAGGCCCTCAAAGTCCAAGAGTAGTCATTTAAGAACGTTCCCAATGACTAGGTTCCGTACTTGACTTTAACTCTGCTTTAACTGGTACCATCCTCTATGTCTGTAACGCCATATAGACCGAGGGGATAGATCTATGACCGCAACTGCACCCGCAGCACCCGCCAAGGTGTACTTCACCAACCTACGCACGCATGCTCGCGAGAGCCAGCTCGACAAGCTCAAACGCCTCATTCGTCACGCCGGTATCGAGCAGATCGACTTTGAGAACAAGTTCGTCGCCATCAAGATTCACTTTGGCGAGCTGGGCAACCTGAGCTTTTTGCGCCCCAACTACGCCCGCGCCGTCGCGGATGTCGTGAAGGAGCTGGGTGGCAAGCCCTTCCTCACCGACTGCAACACGCTCTATGTGGGTAGCCGCAAAAACGCGCTCGAGCACATTGATACCGCCTACCAGAACGGCTTTACCCCGTATGCCACGGGTTGCCAGATCATCATCGCCGACGGCCTCAAGGGCACCGACGAGGCGCTCGTCCCGGTTGAGGGCGGCGAGTATGTGCACGAGGCCAAGATCGGTCAGGCGCTCATGGACGCCGATATCGTGATTAGCCTCACCCACTTTAAGGGTCATGAGCAGGCCGGTTTTGGCGGCGCCATGAAGAACCTGGGCATGGGAGGCGGCAGCCGTGCCGGCAAGATGGAGCAGCATGCCGCCGGCAAGCCGAACGTCGCGACCGAGCACTGCGTTGGCTGCCATGCCTGCGAAAAGATCTGCGCGCACAACGCTATCTCGTTCGACGGCACCCGCGAGCGCGAGCTTGCCAGCGGCGCTACTCGCACGGTGCACGTGGCTGCCATCGACCACGATCGCTGCGTGGGCTGCGGACGCTGCATTGCGGCATGCAACCAGGACTGCATCAAGCCCGGTTATGAGGCCGCGGCCGACGTGCTCAACTGCAAGATCGCCGAGTACACCAAGGCCGTCGTCGACGGCCGCCCGAGCTTCCACATCTCGCTTGCCATGGACATCAGTCCCAACTGCGACTGCCATCCCGAAAACGATACGCCTATCGTCAACGATATCGGCATGTTCGCGAGCTTCGACCCGGTCGCCATCGACCAGGCCTGCGCCGACGCCGTCATGGCGTCTGAGCCGCTGCCCAACACCGAGCTCACCGATAGCGCGGCCAAGATGGAGCATAACCACGAGCATCTGGAGGGCGAGCAGGCGCACGACCCCTTCTGCATTACGCATCCCGACACCGACTGGCGCGTGTGCATCGCGCATGCCGAGAAGATCGGCCTGGGCACGAGCGAGTATGAGCTCATCGAGGTCAAGTAGCACCTAGCTATTAGACAAAACAAGCGCCTTTGTAGCACAACTGTTAGTAAAAGCCGCCCGTGAGCACAGTGCCCACGGGCGGCTTTTCGGAAGTGCTAGGGGGTCAGATAGACCAGTAAACCGTACTATTTGCCTAAAAATACTCGTCGAGGAAGTCGTCGACCGTATTCCAGTAGAGCTCGGGGTCGACCTGCGCGCTCTTGGCGTGGGTGGCACCATGGATGGTGAGCTTTTGCTTGACCTTGCTGGCGCATGCGTCGTAGTTTTGGTCGAGCATGTCGTACGGCACAAAGGTGTCCTGGTCGCCGTGGATAAACAGCATGGGAACCGTCGCGTGTTTGAGTTGCTCCACACTGCTCGCCTTATGAAAGTCGTAGCCCGCGCGCACGTTGCACACCAAGTTTGCTACATCGAGCAAGGGAAAGCTGGGCAGGCCGAACACGTCCTTGAGCTGCAGAGAAAACTCGTCCCAAACACTCGTATAGCCGCAGTCCTCGATAATGCACTTCACGTTTGCGGGCAGAGATTCCCCCGCGACGTTCATGGCGGTTGCCGCACCCATCGACTCGCCAAAGACAAGAATGCGCGCCTCGGGGTCGGCTGCAACGATCCGTCCAATCCATGCAACGACATCGAGGCGCTCGGGCCAGCCCATGCCGATATAGTCGCCGCCGGAGCGCTCGTGGGCGCGGGCGGCGGGTGCGAGTACGTTCATGCCGCGGTCGTGGAATCGCTTGACGTATCGAGCCATGCCGATGGGCTCGTTGGTATATCCATGCAGGCAGACGGCGTAGTCGTGTGCGCTCTCCGACGCAGCAAAATACCAGGCGGCAAGCTCGGTCCCGTCGTCCGCGGTGAGGTTGCTGCTCTCGCGATTCTCTTTAAACCATGCCCGCGCCTCGGTATCCTCGGCATCCGGCTGCTCACCTTCTTTGTCGTTCTTGCTATCCTGCATCATCTTCATGGTGTATGGCGCGCGGGGATTCAGCGCGAAGTCAAACAAAAAGTTGCCGGCAAATCCGAGCAGCGCAACGACAACCACCAGTGCAACGATGCCGGCTATCTTGAGCTTTCGATGGGAACGTGCGTTTTGAGCCATGCGGTATTCTCCTATAAGATGTTAATACATCAACATTTAATGCAAGCGCATTATGGACGTTCGCCGTTGATGCGTCAACAGGCAAAGAATGGGTAAACAAAGAGTCACGTATGGTGCAAATTTCGCACGTACCTAGACGCTTTGATATAGTGTTGAGAACTCTTTACGTTGGAGGATGTAACCGGCATGTCCGATTCGAGCGACAGTTCTAAGCCGCGACCCAAGACCGCGGCCGTTCCACACTACACAGTGGGCGAGGAGATCATGAACTCCGTCACCCATGGTGTCGGCTGCCTGCTGGGTATCGCGGGCCTGGTGCTCCTGATCGTATTCGCCGCCCTGCGCGGCGGAGGCCCGGCCCATATGGCCGCGGCGATTGTCTATGGTGTCAGCATTATCCTCGAATACCTAGCCTCCACGCTCTACCACGCGATTCAGCCCGCGCGCGCCAAGCGCGTGTTTCGCATCATCGACCACAGCTGCATCTACCTGCTCATAGCCGGCAGCTATACGCCGTTTTGCCTCATCACGCTCGCAAACGACGGCGGCGCTGTGCTGTTCTTTGCCGTATGGGCCATCGCCATCATCGGCATCGCCCTCGAGTGCTTCCTACGCGAGCGCCAGCCGCATTGGGTAAGCGGCCTGGTCTACCTGCTGATGGGCTGGCTCGTTGTCTTTAAGCTGCCCGAACTTGTTGCGCTGCTCAACCCCGTGGCACTTGCCCTGCTCGCCGTCGGCGGCGTGTGCTACACCGCGGGCGTGCCGTTCTATATCGCCAAAAACGTGCGCTATCTGCACAGCGTGTTTCACCTGTGGGTGCTCGCCGGCAGCATCTTCCAGTTCATGGCGGTGATCCTCTTCGTAATCTAGCGACCACGCCTGCGCGCCCGCGTTCTCGTTTGGGCGCCGGTGCAATTGCCGTATCCGCCATCAACGTTTTAACCTGACGTCCCGAATCTTGGAGGTTCGAGAAACTCCCGATGGACATAACCATCTCCCTTATCACCACCCTCGTTTTGACCCTCATCAACGGCTACTTCTCTATGTCCGAGATGGCGCTCACCACGGCCAAGCGCGCCGTGTTGGAGCACGAGGCCGAGGAAGGCGACAAGCGCGCCGAGCGTGCCATTAAGCTGGCTGCCGACTCCGACCAGCTGCTCGCCACCATCCAGGTTGCCATTACGCTCGTGGGCTTCGCCTCGTCCGCCGTCGCCTCGACGAGTCTGTCCGACCCGCTCGCCACGTGGCTCATGAGCTTTGGCATCGCGCCGCTCTCCGCCATCGCGCGCGGCCTGGCGCCGGTCATCATCACCGTCGCGGTCGCCTTCGTGTCCATCGTGATCGGCGAGCTCGTCCCCAAGCGCATCGGCCTGGCCAATGCCGAGGGCGTGTCCAAGCAGGTCGTGGGACCGTTGTCGTTTTTCCAAAAGATCGCCCGTCCGCTCGTGTGGCTGACCGGCGCCTGCTCCGATGGCCTGGCCCGCATCCTGCGCATCAAGAGCGCCGACGACCGCCAAAACGTCTCGGAAGAAGAGATCAAGTACATGGTCTCGGAGCAGGACGACCTGCTCGACGAGGAAAAGCGCATGATCCACGAGATCTTCGACCTAGGCGACACCGTTGCCCGCGAGGTCATGGTGCCGCGCGTGGACACCACCATGTGCGAGGACGACGAGACGGTCGCCGACGTGTTGTCCACCATGCGCCAGACCGGCTTTAGCCGCATCCCCGTCTATCACGAGGATCCCGACAACGTCGCCGGCATTGCGCACATCAAGGACCTGATCCAACCCGCGCTCGACGGCAAGGGTGACCAGCCCATCGCCGGCTTTTTGCGCGACGCCACCTTTGTGCCCGACACCAAGGACATCCTGCCGCTGCTGTCCGAGATGCAGACCTCTCACGACCAGATCGTGGTGGTCGTGGACGAGTACGGCGGCACGGCCGGCATTATCACCATCGAGGATATCGTCGAGGAGATCGTCGGCGAGATCGAGGACGAGTTCGACCCCGACAACAAGTATCTCACGCGCCTTTCGCGCCGCGAGTGGCTCGTTGATGGGCGTTTTTCGTGCGATGACGCGATTGAGCTTGGTTGGCCGCTCGAGGAAAGCGATGATTATGAGACCATCGCCGGCTGGATTTTGGAGCTTTGCGACTCGGTGCCCGACATCGGAGAGGTATTTGAGGTTGCGGGGTACAAGTTCAAGGTACAGTCGATGCGTGGCCAGCGCATCTCGCTCATTCGCGTGATCGCTCCGGCCGAAACCGATAAGAAGGATTCCGAGTCTTCGG
The DNA here is from genome assembly GCF_040098165.1 of Collinsella sp. CLA-JM-H32. Lineage (NCBI taxonomy): Bacteria > Bacillati > Actinomycetota > Coriobacteriia > Coriobacteriales > Coriobacteriaceae > Collinsella > Collinsella sp. CLA-JM-H32. The sequence continues at coordinate 152,561 of NZ_JBBNMZ010000001.1, read as the reverse complement.
CAGAGAAGCCGGCGGCGTCGGGTGCGGGTTCCGCGAATCCGCACGACGGCGACGAGTAGGACAAGGAAGAGTAGGGGAGAGTTATGGCAGGCCTGTTCAACATCCTTAAGGTCACCGTCAGCGAGGACAAGATCTGTGCGCATGTGCTGGTGAACCCCGGCATGCCGCTCATGACCTCGGAGGATATCGAGGCCACGGCGCGCGTGTATTACCTGGTGCCGGCGATTGCCAAGCACCTGTGCCTGGGTGATTCCGGTCGCGAGTTCCAGGACTGCATGGGCCAGACCGAGCTTTGCCATCTGCTTGAGCATGTGACGGTCGAGCTCATGAACGAGACCGGTCTTGCCGGTAGCATCTCGTGCGGCCGCACGCGCGTAAGCGAGCACGACGAGCGCGTCTTTGAGGTTGAGCTTTCGTGCCCCGACGACGCGCTGGCCATCGGTGCGCTGTCTTCGGCCACCTTTATGATGGACTGGGCGTACCTGCACGCCGACCAGCCTGCCCCCGACGTGGAAGGCACGGTCGCGGGCCTGCGCAACCTGGTGCTGGGCATGCGCGCCGAGGCCGAGGGCAAGGATCCTCACGAGGCCGTCGCCGCTGCGAACGGCGAAGATGCTGCCGAGGACGAGGGCGCTGACGAGGGCGATGTGCCGGCCGACGCCGAGCCCGTTGCCGATGCGACCGCCGAGCCTGTTCCCACCGAGCCCCAGGGTGTCCCCAACTTTGACGACGAGCCCCAGGCGGCGATTGATACCGAGGGCGCGGTTGCCGAGAACCACGAGGCTTCCGCTGCCGTCTTTGGCGGTGCGGCGACGGTTCCGGCAGGACCTGCGCATGAGGGCAGCCTGCCGCTCGTGGACGGCGCCGGCGAGGACCCGGGTGCCACGGTGGCCATGTCGGCTATGCCCCAGGAGTAGGCCTACGCGTTTATCACCATCACGTACCTGCGCCTTTGCCGTACGCAGATGAGCGGAGCGGCAAGTGATACGCTGCGGGTATAATGGACAGCATTCAAACGGTGGGCACCGACGTGCCCGCAGGAGAGGAATGATCATGGGTAAGACTTTCAGCTTTGTCTCCGGCGCACTTTTTGGTGCCGCTGCCGGCGCTATTGTCGGCGTTGCTCTGGCCCCGCGCTCGGGCGCCGAGACCCGCGCCATGGCTGCCGATATCGCCAACGACGCCTGGGACAATATGCGCGACACCTACGAGCACAGCGCCGAGGAGGCCCGTGCTGCGGTGAATGACTTTGGCCCGATGGTCGACGCCAAGACCGACGACCTGCGCGCCAAGGTCGACCTGGCCCGCGAGCGCATGGACCAGCTGCGCGAGCAGCTCAACGACGCCATTTCGGGCGGCAACGTGACGCCTGCCGCCGACGTCGTGGTCGAGAACGCCGTCGAGGCTGATACCGAGGCTGCGGAGCCCTCGACCGAGGCATAATGCGCGCCGGGGATTTTGTCGGCGCCAAGATCTATCGCAAGCCTACCGAGGACAAGCGCACCAAAAAGGACGGCACGCCGCGCAGCCCTAAAAAGCTCGGAAAGATTCACTTTCCGGTCTTTACCCCGGGCGGTACGCGCGTGGTCGGCTTTATGGTCCGCCAGTCCGATATCGCGGGCATGATCGAGCGTCCCGACCGATTCGTAGCGCTCGACGCCATTGGTGTCTACGAGGGCGCCATTGCGGTCGATGACGTCAAGGACACGTACGATGCCGCCGCCGCCAAGCGCCTCGACATCAACCTGGACGATTGCATCATCTGGGTCGGTATGGACGTGCGCACGGAATCGGGCGACGTCGTGGGCTATTGCTCGGATGTGGAGTTCAAGCCGCGTTCGGGCATCGTGCAGGCATTCTATGTGACCGCCGGTGCTGCTTCGAGTGTTTTGGTTGGTGACACGCAGGTGCCGCCGACGATGCTGCGCGGCTACGAGAACGGCGCGATGGTCGTCTCGGACGAGGTCAAGTCGCTCGGGTATTCGGGCGGCGCCGCCGCAAAGGCTGCCGAGGCAAGCGTCGTGGTGGGCGATAAGGTCAAGAAGGGCGCCAAGGTGCTCGACGACAAGGGATCGGTTGCCGTGGACAAGGGCAGTCGCGCACTGGGCAAGCAGCTCGGCAAGACGCGCGGCATGTTCAAGGCCTTTAAGGACGAATACCAAAAGGCGAGCGGAGGCTCGTCAAAAGCTACAAAATAGCGACGTACCAAATGATGGGAGGCAAGCCGGAGACCTGTTGCTCCGGCTTGCTGTGTTTATGGGGGAGGGCACATGCGCCAAAACGGATCCAACTTAAACGGGCGTTCGGGTACGCGTCCGACGGCGCGCCGCGACCTGGGGCAGCTGCCCAGCGGTCAGCGCAAGCGTCACCGTAAGCCCGGCGCGATGTATCTCAACCATAGCCGCGGCTTTAGCGATCGCAGCGCTCGCATCGGCAACAGCCGCACACCCCGTCGTTCGTCTCGCCTGCCCTATGCGCTCATCGCCGTGGGTTGCGCGCTCGTGCTGTTTATCGCTGCCGTCGTGGGCTACGTCAACCGCAGCGTGGACGTGGAACTTAACGGCCAGAAGACCGCGGTGCGCGTGGGCTCTACGCTGCAGAATCTCATCGACGACCAGGAGTTGACTGACACCTACGACGCAGGCGACCTGCTGGCCGTCGATGACAGCGTGCTCAAGCGCCATGGGGGCGAAAAGCTGTCGGTGAAGGTCGACGGCAAGCGCGTGAAGCAGGGCAAATGGGATAGCCGCGAACTCGAGGGCGGCGAGAAGGTGACGGTCAAGGATGGCCGTAACACCTACGAGAAGCACGAGGTTCAGGCTACGGTTATCGAGCCCAAGCTCAAGGTCGAGGGCACGGGCGCTATCGAGTATGTGCAGACGTGGGGTGTCCAGGGCCGCTCCGAGGTGTGGGTTGGTGAGCAGTCGGGCAAGACGCAAGACCGCGGCGAGGTTGTGCCCGCCACCGATTGCGTTGTTGCGTGCGCCAGCGTGGCGCCCAAGGGCAACAAAAAGTACGTGGCGCTGACGTTTGACGAGGGTCCGAGCGGCGCCACCAAACAGATCTTGCAGGTGCTCAAGGAAAAGGGCGTCACCGCGACGTTCTTCCTTTCGGGCGATGCGGCCGAGGCCTCGCCTGCCACGGCCAAGGCGATTGTCGATGCCGGGTGCGAGATCGGATCCAACAGCTACAGCGACGATTCGCTCAAGGGTCAGGACCGTGAGGCGGTACGCGAACAGATCACGAAAGGCACCGATGCGATTAAGTCGGCGACCGGCGTGAAGACGATGCTACTGCGTGCTCCCTACGCTGCCTTTGACGAGCAAAACTGGATTGATGCGATGGACCTGGTCTCCGCCGTGGTCTCGTGGAATATTGACTCGGGCGACTGGCTGCTCAACGGTGCCGACGAGCAGGTCTCGACGGTGCTCGATTCGGTGACGCCGGGCAATATCGTGCTGCTCACCGATAGAGACGAATGCGCCGAGCAGACGCTCGAGGCGCTGCCGCAGATTATCGACGGCCTCATTGCCGACGGCTACAAGATCGTGACGCTCAGCGACCTGGTCAAGACGGACACGTCGCTGAGCAAAAAGCTCACCTCGCTGACGAAGGTCACCATGCCCAAGGACGCCGTGTTCCCCCAACTTGCCGAGGACAACGACACCACAGAGTAGTTATTGGGTAGTCATTTAAGAACGTCCCCAATGACTATGTCACGGATGCGTCAGCGTTTGGTATGCCTGCAATGTGCAGCGCATAAATTCGATGCCGCAGGGCGATGCTGATGCTATAGTTACTGCGGTTAATGAGGGTCAAGAGAAAGGTTACAGGTGAAATCCAAACCTCGACCATACAGTCGATGACCCCATGCAGGTGCTTTTTGCGCATGCACGGGGTGTAAGCGTCGAGCGGTGTGCCGCCCGCGCATGCGTATACATATCCAGAAATCCCCGGACGCCGCACACGCGGCCGCGTCCGGAGGAATAATGATGGGGAGCACCATTGAATTATCTGAGTGAGATGCTCAAATTGCCGGTCTTGGACGTCGATGGCGAAAAGCTCGGCGTTGTGAACGATTTTGGCATTGCTACCGGCGAAGTTTTTCCACACGTGACGTCGCTCGCGTTCCGCGGCCCCGGCAAGACGCCGTTTATGATCAGCTGGCGCAAATGGGTCGACCGTATCGACGAGACGGGTGTACACCTTAAGACGTCGGCCACCGAAATCCGTTTTTCGTACCTGCAGCCGACCGAACTCCTGCTCGCCCGCGACGTGCTCAACAAGCAGATCGTCGACACGCAGGGCATGAAGGTCGTGCGCGTAAACGACATCAAGTTTTCCATGTCGGGCGAAAACCAGCTGCGCCTGCTGGGCGCCGAGGTCGGTGCCCGTGGTCTGCTACGCGCCATCAGCCCCGCGCTCGAGCATATCGTCGAAGGCTTTATGAAGCACCTGGGCAAGCCGCTCAGTGAGGACATCATCGCTTGGTCCTACATGGACCTGCTCGACCGCTCGACCAAGAACATTCAACTCTCGGTGTCGCACAAGACGCTCGGCGAGCTGCACCCTGCCGACATCGCCGACATTATCGAGCAGCTCGACCCGCGCCTGCGTGCGCAGGTGTTTGCGCAGCTCGATACTGCCCAGGCCGCCGAGGCCATCTCGGAGTTCGATGACGACGAGCTTATGACCGAGATGCTCGAGGGCCTGTCCGATACCGACGCATCGTCGATGCTGGCCATGATGGACCCGGACGACGCTGCCGACCTGATCGACGAACTCGATTATGAGAAGGCCGAGAAGCTCCTGCGCCTGATGGGCGTCAAGGAGGAGAAGGCGATTCGTAATCTGCTGGGCTACGAGGACAACACCGCCGGCCGCATCATGACCTCGGAGTTTGTCTCGCTGCCCGCCACGGCGACGGTCGGCGACGCCATCGAGGCGATTCGCAAGCTCGACGAGGACTTTGAGAGCGTCTATTACGTCTATACCGAGGACCCGAGCGGCATGCTGACGGGCGTGCTTTCGCTGCGCACGCTGATCGTGGCCGACCGCGACGCCACGCTGGGCCAGCTCGCCTATCGCGATCTGGTCTACGTGTCACCCGACGAGGACCAGGAAGACGTGACGGACGAGATGACCAAGTACGACCTGGTTGCCATCCCTGTCTGCGACGAGAACCGTCATATCCTGGGCATCGTGACCTTCGACGACGCCATGGACGTTATTGCCGAGGAGCATCAGGAGGACCTGCAGATCGCCGGTGTCGGCTCGGGCGATAGCGCGTCGGACGACTCGACGAACGTGCTCAGCTGGTTCGTGCATCGTCAGTACTGGGTCGTCGTGTGGGGCATCGCCTCGTGCATCATGGCAACGGTGCTGGGGACGGCGCTGGGCTCCGCGCATTTGGTGGTGTTCCCCATGTGCGCCATGCCGCTCGTGTTGCTGGCTGCCTCGCGTATGGTGTCGTTCGTCAAGAACTACTTCCTGGAGTATGACGGTCACGACGACGAGCCCAAGCCGTATCTGGGGTTCTTCTTCCAGAGCACGGGCATGGGCCTGATTCTGTCACTCGTGACCTACCTGTGCGCTCAGCTGGTGCGCACCGCTGCGTTCCTCGATGCGCCCATGTTTGAGGAGCAACTCTTTACCGGGTGCTTTAATATTGCTGCCATCATTTGCCTGGTTGGTAACATGAGCGCCGTGATTTACCTGATGGTGCTGTTCTGGCGTGACGAGCATGACCTCAACACGTCGGGCACTGCCATGAACGTTATTGCCGTCATGATCTCGTGCGTAGCGTATTGCGCCGCTGCGGTGCTGCTCACCATGTCGGTCATGGGTTAGGTGGTCGCGTGCAAAATACCAAGCAAAAGTCGGGCACCAAGCAAAAGTTGACCATCGCGGCCATCTTTGGCGCTATGGGTCCCGGTCTGCTGGCGGCGCTTTCGGGCAATGACGCCGGCGGCATTGCAACGTATTCCAGCGCGGGCGCCAGCTATGGCTACAAGATGCTCTGGATGCTTCCCGTCATGACCGTGCTGCTTATCGTGACGCAGGAGACCGCGGCGCGCTGCGGCTGCGTCACGGGCAAGGGCCTGGCATCGCTCATTCGCGAGCGCTTTGGCGTGCGCAAGAGTGTACTTGCTATGGCGGCGCTGTTGATCGCCAACACGGCTGTGACCATTTCGGAGTTTGCGGGTATTGCGAGCGGCCTTGCTCTCTTTGGCGTGCCGGCGAGCATCTCGGTGCCGTTGGTGGCGCTGCTGGTGTGGATGCTTACCATGTCGGGTAGTTTCCAGCGCATCGAGAAGATTTTGCTGCTGGTGAGCTGCGTGTTCGTGACCTATGTCGTCGCTGCATTTATGGCTGGCCCCAACTGGGGTGAGGTCGCGGTCGACTTGGTCGTGCCTAACATTCAAAATGACCCCAGCTACGTGTCGCTCGTGGTCGCAACGATCGGTACCACCATCGCGCCGTGGATGATCTTCTTGGCGCAGAACAACGTGGTCGATAAGAACGCGGGCGAGGACGATATCGTGCTGCAGCGCATCGATACCGTGAGCGGCTCGCTTGCCGCCGATGTCATTGCCGGCTTTATTATCATCACGACCGGTACGGTGTTGTTCCCGGCGGGTATTCAGATAAGCGATGCCGCCGATGCTGCCCGCGCGTTGGAGCCTATTGCGGGTCAGTGGTCCACGGTACTGTTTGCCTCGGGCCTGGTCGCGGCGAGCTTCTTGGCTGCCTGTGTGCTGCCGGGCGTTACGTCGAGCGCTATCTGCGAGGCATTTGGCTGGGAGCGCGGTGCCGACCGCAGCTGGGACGAGGCTCCGGTCTATCGCGGCATCATTACGGCCATCATCGGTATCTCTGCCGTGCTGGTGCTTATGCCCGGCGTCGATCTGTTCCAGATTATGATGACCTCGCAGGTCATCAATGGCGTGCTACTGCCCGTGGTTCTGGTGTTCCAGGTGGTTATTGCCGCTGACCGTCACATTATGGGTGCCAACCGCAACGGCCGCGTGTGGAATGTGCTCACTTGGGCGACTATCGGTGTGATTACGGTGCTCACGGTCGTCATGTTTGTTCTGCAGGCGATGGGCTACAGCGCTTAACGCCCACTTTTGCTTCCGAACAGGCCGCAGCGATGGGCTGCGGCCTGTTTTTTGTCTGCTATAGGGTGTTAGTTATATAGCAATGGACAAAAAATGCCAAATATGAGTACTGTTGCTAAGTGAATAGCATTTACATCCTAAAAGATAATGAACATAGCCTTTAGTATGTTCATTAAAATTGGCTCCAATACGCCTTAAACCAGTCAGGTTGGCTGCTTTAGGGGGTTGTAGGGGTCGCTCGGACGTCATTTTGGGTGGTTTTGCCTGCTACTAAAATGGTAACAGTACTCATATTTGCCCTTTTTTGCCCACAGACCTTTGAGGGTGCGGCGAAAAGGGCTTGTTTTGATTGTTTGGGGCAGGCACGAGGCGCGGAAACGATGTCTGGAGCGACGGAGCGGCCTGGAATTCATCCGTAGAGGTCTTCATTGGCTGCGCCAGGAGTGTCCCTAACTGCCGGAGGGGGTGTCTGCCGTGGCAGACACCCCCTCCGGATGTGGGAAGTTTGCGCTGCAGGTTACTTGTCGGTGCCCAGCTTGTGCGGCTTGAGAGCGAGCGCATTGACGAGTGCGTCGGTGGCAGACTTGACGGCTGCCGGCTGCGGATCGTTGACGTGATCCTCGGGGTGTACGGGCAGGTCCTTCTTGACGGCATCGTGGATCAAGTTGAGGTACTCAGTCACGCCAGTGGTCGATAGATGCGTGCCATCGCCATCGAACAGGTCGTTGCGGTTGGCACTGTATCCGTACCAGTCGATAACGCGTACGTTCTTGTAGCGCGTAGCGGCGTTGGCGATGGCCTGGTTGGTAGAGCCAACCCACGGCTGCGGGCTGCGCGTGTTCACAAACACCACAATACGCTTATCTCCTGCATCGGCCATGATGGCGTCGATTTGGTCGTCGGTTACCAAGCCGTTGGTGCCCAGCGCAAAGACCACGATCTTGCCGGCAAGGTTCTGCTGGATATAGCCCTCAAATGTCGCGCGCCCCGCATCAAACTGCCGGCCCTTTTCGGCATCGATATGGCTGTGCGGGAACACGCCGTCAAAGGTGTCTACGGCACGCAGCGACACGGAGTCGCCGATCATAAGCAGATCGTAGGAGCCATCGGGGAAGCCGTCGTTGTCCTTGTCGGTGTCGTCGGCCGCCTGCTGGTCGGTGGGCGCGGTGTTCTTGGCTTCCTTGTTCAGAACTTCGGCGCCCTCGCCGCTCAGCGCAGACGTCTCGGGCACAAAGATCAGGCCGCCCAGTGCAACGACCAACACGACAGCGCAGGCTGCGCAGACAGGGATGTGCGTGCGTGCCCAGTTGGCGGGCGTGGTGGTGCCATCGCGGAATTCGGCGACGGTGCGCCCAAAGGCGCCCTTCCTAAACGGAGTCTCGATAAAGCGATAGCAGCACTCTGCCACGGCGACCACCAACAACACCTGCAAAATGTACTGCCACCACGGCGTATCGTTGATGTTGGCGACCGGGTTCATGAGGAGCAGCAGCGGATAGTGCCACAGGTAGATGCTGTACGAGCGCTTGCCAACCCATACGAGCGGCTCGGCGGACAGCGCGCGGGCAACCATTCCCTGGGGCTGCACGCAGGCCGCGATGACCATGAGCGTGAGGATCGAGCACAGCAGCGTGCCTCCGCGATACTGGAAGGCGGTGTAGCCGTTGGTGAGCGCGACCATGGCGGCAAGGCCAACCAGACCCACGACGCCCAACACATCGATGGATGCGGGCGAGGACCAAAAACGCACGAGGACGCTCGGCTGTGCCGGGGCGGTCTCGGCTGCTTCGTCGGCCTTCTCGCCAGGCTTGCCCTCGGCGTTCTTGCCGTGCTTGGCGGCCCCGACCAAGCGGTCGAGCCCCAAACGACGAGCGAGACGCACCGGCGCCAGGTCGCGATCGGGGATAAAGGCCATCCAGGCACCCAGCAGCAGCGAGAACACGCGGGTGTCGGTGCCGTAGTACACGCGGCTGGGGTCGGCGGCAGGGTTGTAAAGCACCATCATGGCGAGGGCAGATACCGCGGCAAGGCCCAGAACCACGCGGCGCGTGTTGGGTTTGCTCACATGCATGGATACCATGGCAAACAGCAGTGGCGGCCAAATCAGGTAGAACTGTTCCTCGATGGCAAGCGACCAAAAGTGCGTGAGCGGCGAGGGGTCGCCCAGAGCATTGAAGTACGAGACGTTTTGGGCAATCTGCCACCAGTTGTTGAAGAACAACAGTGACGGCAGGATGTCGGGGCGCATCTTGGTGAGCATCACGTGGTTGAAGGCGGTGCACAGCGCACAGGTCACCACCACGACGGTCACCACGGCGGGAACCAGGCGACGGATGCGGCGGATCCAGAAGCTCTTGAGGTCGATGCGGCCGGTCTTAGCGACTTCGTTGAGCAGCAAGCGCGTGATCAGATAGCCCGAAAGCACAAAGAAGATCGTGACGCCGAGCAGGCCGCCCTGAGCCCACGTGAGGTTAAGGTGATAGAGCACCACCGCGACGACGGCGAGCGTACGCAGGCCGTCGAGTGCAGGGATGTAGCGGGACTTGGGGCGAGCAGGCGTCTGCTCCGCGGCGGGAGTGTTGGCGCGGCCCACGTTGTTGGCAGAAGCGCGATGGGGGCTCGCGGTGCGTCGCGGTTCGTTAGCACGGCGTTCGCCCTTCACGCGTTCGTGCGGCGCTGGCTCGTTGCCCGTGCGGCGTCGACCGCGCGAGCCCGATTGCGAGAGTTGTTCCATAAAACATCATCCAATGACGAGAATAATCAGCACGCCTTCATTGTAGCTGCCTGCTCCTGTGAATGCTTGCTGCTGGCGAAGCTCAAGCGCGCGTTCACATCAAAGTGAACTAAAGTTATAGAGGTGCGAGAGCACACGATTGACGGCCGACAGCGGGTGCAAAGCCCGCGGACGAGGAGGTTTCCATGGCAGATCGCGGCATCGTTGCGGTGTTCGGCAGCATGAACATGGACCTTTCGGTGGCGTGCGAGCGCATACCGCGTGCGGGCGAGACCGTCGGCGGCAGCGGGTTTATCACCAACGCCGGAGGCAAGGGCGACAATCAGGCCGTAGCTGCCGCGCGTATGGGCGCGTGCACGCACATGATCGGCGCGGTCGGTCGCGATGCGTTCGGCGCGTCGCTCGTGGCGGGGCTCCAAGACGCCGGCGTGGACTGTGACTTTGTAGTGCATCGCGATGACGTGGAGACGGGAACGGCGACCATCATTCGCTGCGAGGGCGACAACCGCATCATACTGTCACCGGGCGCCAACCATGCGCTTGCGGGCGCGGACGTTGCCTGCGCGCTGAGGCGTCTGGTGGCCCATGAGCTCGACGGCGGCGCCAGCGAGATTGCCCCGGCTGCCGGAAGCGTCTTTATCGCCCAGGGCGAATGCGACCTTGCGGCGACGGCCGAGGCGCTTGTTTGCGCTCACGAGCTGGGGTTCTATACGGTCTTTAATCCAGCGCCCGCCTGCGAGCTGCCTGCGGAGGTCTGGCCTGCGGTCGACCTGGTCTGTCCCAACGAGACCGAGTGCCAGGTGCTGACGGGCATTCTGCCCACGGATGACGCGAGTTGCGTCACCGCGCTCAATGCGCTGCTCGACAAGGGTGCCGGGGCTGCGGTCATCACGTTGGGCGGTGCCGGCTCGGTTTCGCTCGGCGATGGCGGTGAGCTGCTGCGCATGCCGGCACTTTCGAGTACGGTAGTCGATACCACGGCCGCCGGCGATACGTTTATCGGCGCGTTGGCGGCGGCTCGCCTAGAGGGCTTGCCGCTCTTTGAGTGCATGGCTGCGGGTGCTCGCGCCTCGGCAGTGACGGTGTCGCGCCTGGGCGCTCAGCAATCGATTCCTACGCGCGCCGAAGTTGAACATTGGTTTGGTTAAACGATAAAGACGGAGAAGCGGAGTAGAACAATGGCAATCAAGAAGCTGATCCTTGATCTGGATATGGGTGTGGACGATGCGATGGCGCTGGCCTATGCCATCGCGAGCCCCGAGGTGGAGCTCGTGGGCATCACCACGTGCTTTGGCAACGTGCGCGTCGAGCAATCGGCGCACAACTGCCTGGCGGTGCTCGATCTGCTGGGTCGCCCCGAGGTTCCGGTGTACCTGGGTGCCGACCGTCCTCTGCAGGCGACTGAGCCCTATACGCCGCCGGCGTCCACCGCGCTCATTCACGGCAAGAACGGCATCGGCGGCGCGAGCGTGCCCGCGTCGCCCTACGAGCCGGTGGGGGCGACCTCGGCCGACGGCAACGCCGCGGTCGATTATCTGATTGATGCCGCGCGCACCTATGGTCCCGATCTGGTCTACGTAGCGACTGGCCCGCTCTCCAACCTGGCGCTCGCCCTGGAGCGCGATGCGGCGGCGATGATGTCCATCGGCCGCGTGGTCGTGATGGGCGGCGCCCTTACCGTGCCCGGTAACGTGAGCGCGGGCGCCGAGGCCAACATGGCGAGCGACCCCGAGGCAGCCGACGCGGTGCTGCGCTCGGGCCGTAAGCTCACCATGGTGGGTCTGGACGTGACGCATCGCGTGGTGCTCACACGCCGCGACATTGCCGGCTGGACGGGTTCGGGCACCATGGCCGGTTGCGCGTTTGCGAGCATGGTGGAGCACTACATTGGCTCGTACGAGATGAACGCACCCTACCTGGGTGGCTGTGCGCTGCACGATCCTCTGGCCGTTGCCGTGGCGATCGACCCTACGCTCGTGGGTGCGCTCGGCTGCAATCTGCGTGTTGATCTGCTAGGCGAGTATCGCGGCCGCACCATTTGCGACGAGCGCCGCCTATCCGATCCGGACAAGAGCGCGCTTGTGGCGCTGACCGTGGATGCCCCGCGCTTCCTGTCCGAGTTCAAGACACGCATGGCCCTCGTCCTGGGCTGATCCGCAAGATTGAGACGGCCTCCCAATCGTTTCAACGCTTCCAAAACCGTTCACGGACGATATGCTACCGTTGGTCGGCTGTGGACGGTGCTCCCCGCGAAGATATGGGCTATCATTCTTTGCTGCGCGGATTGTTACTTCTAGGGAGGCATGCCCGCGCCTCGATACAACGGATTGTTACTGGTAAGGCATGACCGCGATAGCTCGGCTATTTGCAGTCATACCTTTTCTTTTTGATAATTCCGAAAGGAGGTTCAATAATGCTTGCGATTAAAAAGCTCAACAACAATGCCGTTCTTTGCCGCGACGGGCAGGGGCGCGACGTGATCGCCATGGGCAGGGGCGTCGGGTTTGGGGGAGAATTTCCCCGCGAGCTGCCGCTCTCTAAGATTGAGCATACGTTTTATGACATCGACCCCAAAGGGCAGGACGTCATGCGCGACCTTCCTTCTGAGATCGTGATGTTCACGGCCAAGGTGATGGACATCGTCGCCAACGAGCTGCCCTATGATCTGTCGACCAAGGCGACATTGTTCATGGCCGATCACCTGTCATTTGCGGTGGAGCGCGCGCAAAAGGGTTTTCGTATTGCGATGCCTCTCGCCCATGAAGTGCGCGAGACATATCCTAAGGAATACAAAGCGGCGCAGTTTATCGTTATGAGGCTCGAAAAGGAGCTTGGTGAACGACTTCCCAAAGAAGAGATTGCCAGCATTGCCATGAATCTCGTCAATGCGCGGGTTGTTCAGGCCATCGAGACCGCGAGCAAACCCACCAAGCAGTTTGACGATATGCTAGAAGATGTCACTGAGATCGTCGAGAGTGATTTTCGCATCATCGTTGACCGCGATTCCTACGATTTCACTCGCTATGCCACGCATCTGCGGTACCTGTTCAAGCGCATTCAAGCCGGCGAGTCGCTGAACAGCGCCAACATGCAGATGTACAAGAACTTTCGTGAGGAGTTTCCGCAGTTGGCAGAGTGCGTGAAGCATATCGGTTCCTATTGTCGTGAAACGTGGGACGCCACGCTCTCCGAGGAGGAGGAACTCTATCTGATGATCCATCTCAACCGGATCATCACCAAAAAAGGATTGTAACCCGTAGCCATTCGGGGCATGACCTTTGCCGATTCGAACAGTAAGCCAAGATTGTGCAAAGGAGCCAATGATGGCAAATTACAAAAAGGTGGCAGAACAGATTCTCTCCACTGTGGGCGGGGCGGAAAACGTGGCTTCGGTTACGCATTGCATGACGCGCCTGCGCTTCAACCTCAAGGATGAAAGCCTCTCGAATGATGAGAAGCTTGAGGACATCTCGTCTATCATCAACGTCGTGCACGCCGGAGGGCAGGTGCAGCTGGTGATCGGGCCCACGGTCGACAAGGTCTACGACGAGGTTTGTAAGCAGGGCGGATTCGAGGTCACGGTATCGATTGACGAGGAACTCGATGGCCCTCAGCTTAGCTGGAAGGAGCGCTTGGCACCCAAGCACCTCTTCAATCAGCTGCTCGATGCCGTGAGCGGCGCTATCACCCCGATCCTTCCGATCTTTTGTGTCGCCGGTATCTTCAAGATGCTCGTCATTCTGTTTGGGCCCGAAGGCGCCGGTTTTATGTCCGAAACGAGCGACCTGTATCGGATCCTTTCCCTGGTGGGCGATGCGGCGTACTATTACTTCCCGGTATTTGCTGCCTACAGTTCGGCTAAGAAGTTCAAAACGAGCCCTGTGCTGGCACTGCTCATCGCCGTTGTGATGATTTACCCCGACATGCTCGCTATTGTTGAGGACGGAAAGCCTTTCAGCGTCTTCGGCATCCCCATGCAGCTCGTCAACTACACCCAGGCTGTTCTTCCGGTCATCTTGATCACCTGGGCCCAGTCCTATGTTGAGCGCTTCTTTAAGAAGATCTCGCCTGATATGTTGCGCGTTCTGATCGTACCCGTGGGTACGGTGCTCGTGATGTTGCCGGTCGCGCTGTGCCTCTGCGGCCCTGCCGTCCAATTTGTCATGGGCCTTGTGGCCGATTTCATCATTTGGCTCGCCTCTGTTGCCGGTCCCGCTGCGACCGCGGTTATCGGCGCATTCTGGAATCTGATCATCGCCACCGGCATGCACGTGCCGATCTATACCGCCATATTGCCCGCCGCGCTCCAGAACGGTTACGACGCCATCTTATACCCCGGCGCCGCGGTTGTAGCCTACACCACGCTTGCCATCGCGCTCGCCTATGGCCTGCGCGCTAAGGACAAGGAGAATCGAGCCACGGGCTGGAACTTGTTCATCACCTATGCCTTCGGTCGCGTGAGTGAGCCCATCATCTACGGCATCCTGTTTCGCGACAAGAAAGCTCTTGCCTGGAACATGATTGGTGGTGCTGTCGGTGGTCTGCTGGTAAGCCTTCTTCATGCCAACGTCTATATCTTCACTGGCGTTGGTTTCCCATGGATGAACGTGCTCATGTTTGCTCAGGATATCATCCCCGGCACCATCGGGTGTCTTGCTGGCGGTGCCGTGACGTTTGCGTTGGCGATGGTTTTTGGATTTGAAGGACAGGAGAAGATGCCGTTGAAGTCCAAGAGCGGCGATTCTGAGGCTGTTGAATCCGTCGAGGCATAAGAGGCTACTGCACAAATATGCTCCCCAGCCGTTGCGCGGTCCGACCCCTTGGCCGCGCAACGGTACTGTGCTGTTGCGCGGCACTTGCCGAGTCCGTTGCGTTCGACAGCGTGGGCCGGGAATTTGATAGAAAGGACGACACCATAATGTTTAGAGAAGATTTTTTATGGGGCGGGGCTCTGGCTGCAAACCAGTGCGAGGGAGGATGGAACGAAGGCGGTCGCGGTTTAGCCAATTCCGACATGCTGCCGTTTGGCGATCAACGCATGGACGTCATGCGGGGAGACCTTGATCCGCGTGCGTTGGCACCCGACAGCTTCTATCCCGCTCGCAAAGGCATTGATTTTTACCATAGGTACAAGCAGGATATTGAACTGTTTGCCCAGATGGGTTTTAAATGCCTGCGCTTATCGATCGCCTGGAGCCGCATTTTTCCCAAAGGAGACGAAGCCGAGCCCAATGAAGAAGGCCTTGCCTTTTACGAGGATGTTTTTAGGACGTGCCGCGCGCATGGCATTGAGCCTTTGGTGACGCTCAACCACTATGATGTCCCCATGCATCTCGTCGATGCGTATGGCGGATGGCGCGATCGCAGGTTGGTCGACCTGTTCGATCGATATTCGCGTACCGTGTTCGAGCGCTATCGGGGATTGGTCAATTATTGGCTGACCTTTAACGAGATCAACATCATGACGCAGGCGTGCTTTATGGCGGCGGGGATCATCTTCGAGCAAGGGGAGAATCGCTATGCAACGGTTCACACGGCCGTGCACCATGTATTGGTTGCGAGTGCCCGTGCGGTCGGGGCGTGTCATGAACTGTGCCCCGGGGCGAAGATCGGTTGCATGCTCAACGCAGGTGTCTTCTATCCGGCTACATGTGATCCGGACGATGTGCTGGCTGCGCAGGCTGAGAATCGCAGCCATTACATGTTTACCGACGTCCAGGTGCGCGGTGCGTACCCGAGCTATGTTCTCAAGGAATACGCCCGCCATGGTTTTGAGGTGCCCTATCGGGATGATGACCGCGAAGTACTGGCTGCAAACCTGGTCGATTTCGTCTCGTTTTCGTATTACTCGACGCGCGTCGCAAAAGCGCATGCGGAAGGTCAGTTCGATTCGAACCTTCTTCGCTCGGCGCCTAATCCGTATCTAAAACAGGAGCCTTGGGGGAGGTTTATCGACCCCAAAGGGCTGCGCGTCACCATGAATGAAATCTGGGATCGCTATCAAAAGCCGCTGTTCATCGTCGAAAACGGTTTGGGTGCTCCTGATGTGCCGGAAGATTCGGGTGAAATAGAAGACGACTATCGAGTTGAATACCTGCGGGCCCACATCGAGGCGATGAGGGAGACCGTCGAGCTCGACGGGGTGGAACTCATGGGATATACCTGTTGGGGCCCGATCGATTTGGTTTCGGTCGCCACAGGACAGATGCGTAAGCGCTACGGGTTTATCTATGTCGATCGAGACGATAGCGGTGCGGGCTCGTTTGAGAGACGTAAAAAGAAAAGCTTCGAATGGTACCGACGCGTAATAGCAAGCAATGGCGAAGACCTTGCGTAATAACGTTAAGATGGACAAATGCGCCCGTTGGGGGAATAGTCGTGCCACTTCGCTTGACAACAGGCTAAACTAGCTATTAAACATTTACTATTCTGTTTAGATTGAATTTGCGGTCGTTTAGTTGCCGAGCCACGGGGCGGTCAAGCCACGATGCTCGGCCGCGACCGATGCTAGGGGGAACGATGGCTAAAGCAAGCGTCCGCGAGATCAGCCGCATTACCGGCTTTTCGCCCGCAACCGTGTCCAACGCGCTCAACCGCAAGCGCAGCGTGAGCGAGGAGACCGCCAAGGTCATCCTGGAGTGCGCGCAGTCGCTTGGCTATCAGCAGTCGACGCAGCTCGAGAGCATCCAGTTTGTGCTTGCGCGCAAGACGGGCGCCATCCTGGACGAGAGCACCTTCCATCCCGCGGTCATCGAGGGCGTGGAGCGCCAGGCGCGTCGCCACGGCATGAGCACGAGCTTTGTCTCGCTCGACTTTAGCGACCTGGACGCCGTGCGCCCGCAGGTCGAGGGCCTGATCGCCGACCCGTCGGCCGCCATCGTGCTGATGGGTACCGAGCTGGGCGAGGAGGACTACGCCTTGTTTGCCAACGCTGCCGCCCACCTGATTGTGCTCGACGGCTGGAGCGATCGCCAGTACTTCGATGCCGTAGTCATCGCCAACACCGATTCGGTGCTGCGTGCCGTGGATTACCTTATCGAGAAAGGCCACAGGCAAATCGGCTATCTGGCGGGCGACCTTCGGATCCGCAACTTTAAGGACCGCGAGCGCGGCTATCGCCAAGCGCTTGAGGACGCGGGCCTTGAGGCCAATCCGGCATGGCGTGTCACGTTGGGCACCACGCTCGAGGGTGCCTATCGCGACATGGGCGCGTGGCTCGACAGCGTCTCGCACGACGACCTGCCGACGGCTTTCTTTGCCGAAAACGACGTGCTCGCCGTGGGTGCCATGCGCGCGCTCAACGAGCACGGTATTCGCGTGCCCGAGGATGTCTCGATCATCGGCTTTGACGACCTGTCGTTGGGCGCCTTTTCCAACCCGCCGCTCACCACGGTGCACGTTCCCAAGCACGAGGTGGGCGAGATCGCGGTGCGCCGCCTGGTGGGCAACATCCGCAATCCCAAGAGCTATACCTGCAAGACGGCCGTATCGACCTATTTTGTCGAGCGCCAAAGCGTGCGCGAGATCTAGTCGGAACGGCGCCAGACCCCAGAGCGGAAAAGTCCTTCTAGATTACCTAGAATGATTTTTCTGGGACGGGGATTTAAAACTCATTGATCCCCGTCCCGGGTAGCTCATTTGGGACGGGGCTTTTTTGACTGGTATGATTGGTGCGACCATTCGAACCAGCTAAAAGAGCCCCGTCCCAATTTAACTACCGAGAGGATCTGCCATGGAGCGTATCGCGAGTTTTTCCGTTGACCATCTGCTGCTCGAGCCCGGCGTGTATGTGAGCCGCATCGACCGCGATCCGGCGACCGGCGCCGCCGTCACCACCTTTGACCTGCGCCTGACCACGCCCAATAAGGAGCCGGTCATGAACACGGCCGAGTGCCACACCATCGAGCACCTGGGTGCCACGTTCCTTCGCAATCATGCCGAGTGGTCGAGCCGCATTGTCTACTTTGGTCCCATGGGCTGCCGCACGGGCTTTTACCTGGTTGTTTTTGGTGAGCTGACGAGCGAGGAGATTCTGCCGCTCGTGCGTGAGCTGTTCGAGTTTGTCGCCAGCTTTGAGGGCGATGTCCCCGGTGCTGCTCCTGAGGAGTGCGGTAACTACCTGGACCAGAACCTCCCCATGGCAAACTGGCTCGCACGCCGCTACCTTGACCGCGACCTGGCCGATATCGACGAGAAGCACCTGCACTATCAGCAGGCGTAAGGCTGCTGGCAGGAATAGCGTTTGCGCCAGAAGCGCTCCCGCTCTTTGCGGAGCGCTTTTTTATACCGAGCGCTCAAAAACAGAATGAGATTGTTCTAGAATGTTCATACTGTCACACAAACGAACAGGAGCGAACATGCATATCTACTCTGTCTCTGATCCCGAGTTCAAGTCCTATGGCAACGTTTGGGATAACGTTCCGTCCGAGCTTACGTCGCCCGTGCTCGAGGCACTTGCCTCCACGCCCATCCCCGAGGGCAGCAAGTATGTGGCCTCCGCGCCCGAGCTCGAGGGTGTCATGGATGCCGATAAGCTGGGCTTTCTCATGTTTGGCGGTCGTCCCTTCCAGCTGGGCTGGTGCAACGGCCACAACACGCGTCTCAACTGCCTGGAGTACCACCGCGCGAGCGAGTTCAACCTGGGCGCCCGCGACTTTATCCTGCTCGTGGCGCATCGCTGGGAGATCGAGGACGGCAAGCTCGATACCGCGTGCGTCAAGGCGTTCCGCGTGCCGGCCGGCACGCTTGTTGAGGTTTTCAACACCACGCTTCACTACACGCCCTGCATGGTCGACGACGGCGGCTTCCAGGTGATGGTGGCGCTGCCCGCCGGCACCAACGGCCCGCGCCCCGAGGCTGCAGCCGACGTGCCCACGGCTGGCGACAGCTACTGCTACTGGAAGGCCGACAAGTGGGTTCTCTGCCATGCTGACAGCCCCAAGGCTGCCGATGGCGGCTACGTAGGCCTTATCGGCAAAAATCTCGACATCGCCTGCGACTAGAATCTTCCGTCTCAATCTGTAACATCTAGCGGGCTAAATCGTCTCTATCTGTTACAGATTTAGACAAACCGCAGGGACCCGCCCGAAAAATCTCGATCTGTAACACCAGGCCCGGTTTTGACGGCCCACCTGTTACAGATCGAGACAAACGGGCCCAAACCACCACAAAGGTGCCTGTCCCCATTGCGGTGGCTGCCTAGAGTTGGCTGCGCAGATAGTCAGCCATATATGGAACGGCGAAACGCACGTAACCGCGGCGCGCCTGTTCGATTACGCCGGCGTCGATGAGGCGCCGGCGATACTTTTGCGCATAGTCGGGTGTGACTGACATACGTTTCGCTACATCGGAAATGCGCGAAACGGCGTCTTCGTCATCAGTCATTGCGTCGAGAAACGCGACGTCTTGGTCCGATAGCGCGGCGAGCGTCGTTTCACAAACATCGTTTTCGAAATCGGCTTTTGACGCTTCGATAGCTCCGTCGACTTGCTCTGGCGTTACGTGTTCTCCTGTCTTGCAGCGATTGCCGATGTTATAGCCGATGAGCTGCAGCATATAGGGTGAGCCTTGGGTTGCGCGAGCGGCACGGAGGCGAAGATCGCCTGGAATATCAAGGTCGAGCTCTTCGAAAGCTCGCTGATAATAGGCATCGACATCTCCGACTGAAAGCGGTTCGAGCGTGACCTTGCGAGCGCGGTTGAGAAATGTCAGCACGCGGTCATTGAGCGTTGCACAGACGGCTCCCGGGAGACCTGCCATAACAAGCGCGACGTTGAGTCCCTCACCGACCAGCTCTTGATAGGCGGTGACGAGCTGTCTAATCTCAGGTGAATTAGCTTGGAGCTCATCGATAAGGATGAGGATGCCGTGCCCCTGCTCGGTCAGCTTGCGCGCCAGCTGCGTGAGTTTGAACTGGAAACTCTTGGTCTCCTGCACATCGCGTGTGAACTCGAGACCGGCTGAGAAGCCGAAGACGCTCAAGCTACCGCCAGAAAGTTTGGGGAGATGACGCTTGCTGACATAAGGCTCGCCTGCTTCTTGGATTTTTTCAACAATGCGCTCAAGCATATCTTCGGAGGCTACGGTGGGTGTGGCGACAACAAAACCGAGCTTGCGTGCGCGGTCGGCAAGTTCCCACAGAAGAACCGTCTTGCCGCTGCCTCGCTGGCCGAGCATGAGCATGGCTCGGTCTCGATTGCCCGGCTCCTGCTCAAGACCGGAGATGAATGTCGAAATCACGTTCCCGCGACCCACCAGATAGGACGGGCGATTTCCAAATGAGGGGGAGAAGATGGTTTCAGTCATAAGTCTCCTTTCCTTTTTTTCCTATTTTTTCCTTTCTTTCCTATTCAGTCAAATGAATTGCTGAGCGAAGGCGGTTACGTAGGCCTCGTCGGCAAAACCTCGACATCGCCTGCGACTAGAATCTTCCGTCTCAATCTGTAACATCTAGCGGGCTAAATCGTCTCTATCTGTTACAGATTTAGACAAACTGCAGGGACAGACCGAACAATCTCAATCTGTAACACCAAGCCCGATTTTGACGGCCTAGCTGTTACAGATCGAGACAAAACGGGCCCAAACCACCACAAAGGTGCCTGTCCCCTTTGTGGTGGTTTGGGGCGGCGGTATCAGAAAGTGTCAGACGGGGGCGGCTGCCGGGCCGCCGTGTGCGAAAAGAAGTGTCGGCCTGCGTCGCTGTCGTTGGGCGAGGCCCTATTTGCGGGGATACTGAAACCACGACAAGCAGCGTGCGAAAGGATTGATACATGGCTTTCCGTAATGACTTCCTGTGGGGCGGCGCAACGGCTGCCAACCAGTGCGAGGGCGCCTACAACGTGGACGGCCGCGGCCTGGCCAACGTGGACGTGGCTCCGCACGGCCCCGAGCGCTATGCGGTGGTCTCCGGCCAGCGCAAGATGCTCGACTTCGAGGACGGCTATTACTATCCCGCGCAGACCGGCATCGATTTCTATCACCATTACAAGGAGGACATCGCCCTCTTTGCCGAGATGGGCTTTAAGACCTTCCGCATGAGCCTGGCTTGGACCCGCATTTTCCCCAACGGTGACGAGACCGAGCCCAACGAGGCTGGCCTGGCCTTCTACGAGGACGTATTCCGCGAGTGTCAGGCGCACGGCATCGAGCCACTCGTGACCATCACGCACTTCGACTGCCCGATTCACCTCATCAAGGAGTACGGCGGCTGGCGCAACCGCAAGCTCATCGACTTCTACAAGAACCTCGCGACTACGATCTTCACCCGCTACAAGGGCCTGGTGAAGTACTGGCTTACCTTTAACGAGATCAATATGATCTTGCACCTGCCGTTTATGGGTGCCGGACTGGTCTTTGAGGAGGGCGAGAACAAGGAGGCCGTCGAGTACCTGGCCGCTCACAACGAGCTCGTCGCCAGCGCTTGGGCAACCAAGATTGCCCACGAGATTGACCCCGAGGTCAAGATCGGCTGCATGCTCGCCGCAGGTAGCTACTACCCCTACAGCTGCCGTCCGGGCGATGTGCGCCAGGCGCAGCTCGACAACCAGGACAATTACTTCTTCGTCGACGTCCAGAGCCGTGGCTACTACCCGGCCTATGCCGTCAAGAAGCTCGAGCGCCTGGGCATCGACGTTGGGATGACCGACGAGGACCGCGAAATCCTGGCCGCCAACACCGTCGACTTCATCAGCTTTAGCTACTACAGCACCCGTTGCTCCGCCGGTGCCGACAACCCCGATGTCGAGCGCACCCAGGGCAACGCCTTCGCCGGCGCCAAGAACCCCTACCTGCAGGAGAGCCAGTGGGGCTGGGCCATCGATCCGCTGGGCTTCCGCATCACCCTTAACGACCTGTACGACCGTTATCAGAAGCCGCTGTTTGTGGTCGAGAACGGTCTGGGCGCCAAGGATGTTGTCGAGGAGGATGGCTCCATCAACGACGACTACCGTATCGACTACCTGCGCCAGCACATCGCCGCGATGCGCGACGCGGTGACCGAGGACGGCGTTGACCTGCTGGGCTACACCACCTGGGGCCCGATCGACTTGGTCTCGGCCGGCACGGGCGAGATGTCCAAGCGCTACGGCTTTATCTATGTCGACCGCGATGATGCGGGCAACGGCACCCTCAAGCGTTCCAAGAAGAAGAGCTTCGACTGGTACAAGAAAGTTATTGCTTCTAATGGTGAGGACCTGTCCTAAAGAAGTTGAGACGCTTAACTTCAGAGTCTCCTAACCAAGGCGCCCGGCGAGCAGTTAATGCTCGCCGGGCGCCTTGCCGTCTGCGGATTTTGGGACATGTGGCCCGCTTTTTGAGCCTGCCTGTCGGTACACTAAAAGCACTATGGGTACCCGCGAGCGACATATCGGCCACACGGCCGCCCGATCCGCACCCGTGGCGGATCCCAGGGGCGGCAGGCTCTTCGCCATGCCGCGATTCCTTGTTGGCATAACACATCAGGCGTACCGTCACCGCGTCTTCGCTATCGCCGGCGCCATCACCGCACTGTTCCTCATGCTTTTGGCAGTCTTGCCGGCGCTGTTCGCCTTCGACCCCAAACTTTCTAACGCCGTGTCCGCCTATAGCGAGGTGTCCGAAGAGGTCGTGGATGCGCTCGTCCATTCGAGCTCTCTGCCGTTGCTTGTTGCCGCAATTGCATTTTCGATCTGGGGCGTATCGGTCTATCTGCGCTGTTTGGACTATGTGTTGCGCCGCCGCCTTGTTGCCATCGCCACCATCTGCGCCCTGTGGATGATCGAAGTCATTCTCAAGTACAAGTCGTTCACGCCGTTCTATGCCACCGTGCTGTGGTACCTGTACTACGTGCCCATGACGCTCATTCCGCTGCTCTACCAGTTGTGTGGTCTGCGCCTTGCGGGCCTGGAGCAACACCGCCTGGGTCGCCGCTACTGCGCTGCGCTGTGGATTGTGGCCATCCTGCTTATCGGATTTGTGCTCACCAACGATTTTCACCAGCAGGTCTTCCGCTTTGACCGTACAAGCGACACCTGGAGCAACGATTACACGTACGGCTGGGGTTATTTCGCCGTCTTAGTGTGGACGGCCTTTAACTTCGTGGCCTTTTTTATCCTGGTTGGTCGGTCCTCGTCCTTTCGCATCCAGCGTTTCTCGGGTACGGCGGCGCTCGTACTGCTGGGCGGCGCATTCTTTGCCATCTCCTATGCGTTGCGCGTGCCCTGGGCATGGAGGCTCAACTTCTCGCTCATCTATTGCGTCTTGTGCGTGGTGGCGATGGAAATCTGTCTCGATTGCGGTGTCATTCCGTCGTATCACGACATCGCCGGCATCTTCGACACCTTGCCGCTTGACCTCAAAGTTCTAACGCGCGACCTGCAGGAGGTCTATGCCACGCCGGTGTCAAAGCCAGTGCCGGTAGGCGTGCGCGAGGAGTTGTGGACCCAGGAGCACGGCCGCGCCCATGCCTTTGCCGTGGCGTCCGATCCCGATGTGATGATGTACCGTGCCTTTCCACTGCTGGGCGGATCGGCCCTGCTTGCCCAAGACGTGTCGGAGCTCAACGAGCTTAACCGTGAACTGGCACACCGTCGCATGGAGCTGCAGCGTCAAAACGAGCTGCTTGTCGCCGACTACGATCTTAAGACGCATTTGGCAGATCAAGAGGCCGAGACCCTGCTGGTCCAAGACGTGGACCAGGCGCTTGCCCGCGCGCTCGAAGAGATGTACGACTCGCTGAGCTCGCTGCCACCGTTGACCGACGAGGCATCTTCGCACGAGCGTTACCGCATGCTGCAGCGCGCCAAGATGCTCGTCGCCTATTGCAAACGCAAGGGGTCGCTCACGTTGGCACAGCACGGGGAGAGCGGTTTTGACCGCGACCGCATTCAGCTCATTGCCAACGAGCTCGCAAGCGACCTACGCACGATTGATGTCGATTGCGCCTCGATTATTGCCATACGGCGCCCGATGCACGCCAGTGCGGTAAGCGCGCTGTACGACTGCGTATATGACTTTGCGTTTTTTTGCCTACACCACTACTCGACCGGCACTTATGTATCACTTGAGCGACCACGACTCGTGCAGTGTGGAGCTGCGTGCCACGCTTTTCTCCAACGACGAGGAGGATCTTTCGCAGACACCCGCTGCGCAAGAGCTCGAAAGCGCTTTGCAAGGGCGCAACGTGGCATACCGCTTTGAGGGCGAGCCCGGCCAGCTGCGCATGATCGTCTTGATGCCGAGGGCGGGTGAGTGACGATGCAGATTTCGCTCATCCTTCCCCAAATCGTTGCGCTCGATGTTGTCTTTGCCCTGGCTGCGTGTCTGCAGACGATCCACGTCCCGCTATCGCATCGCGCCGCTCGTCCTATAACCGTAAGGTGATTTGCGCCTACGAGGCGAGCCTTGTGCTTCACCTGATGATTTCGGCGCTCATCTTATTCGCGTCGTCTGGCTCGTATCTGGTGGCGCCGCTTGACGTTTGCGCCAGGGCAATGGGCGGAGCGTTGTGGCTCAATGCCGCGATCTTTGCCTATGGCGTGGTGCTTATGGTGCACTATCGTCGCCCCGTCATGCTGGTCGAGCTGCTGCTTGTTGTCGCCGTTACACCGCCGGTGGTTTTTGCCATGGGCTCGGCGTGGACCGTTGTCCTTATCGCAGAGGGAGCGTTCTTCCTGTTCCGTTCCATCGCGGCGCTCTTGATGGACGTCCGTAACCGCCAGGAGGATATCACCGCATTCTCGACGATTGAAACCATCAACGTGATTCCCGTGGGCATCCTGTATCTAGACCCGAGGGGCCGTCCGCTGCTCATGAACCGCTGCATGCGTAAAAACCTGGTGGAGCTTCATATGCCAACCGATCTACGCGACATGAGCGGCACATGGAACGACCTGCGCAAACTTAGCATGCAAATGCCCGAAAGCAGAAGGAACCGTGTGCGGATTAATCTGGACCGCTTTGGTGAGGCGCGGGCGGTGGTCGAGGTCTCTCCCGCCGAGATTCGCCTATTTGTGTGCGATCGTGTTATGGTTTCGGGCCGTTCGTTCGAGCGCATTATCGGTCTTGATGTGACAGAGTACGCGCATGCTCATGACCGCTTGGCGCAAGCCAACCACCTGCTTGAGCTTGCGGGCCAAGAGCTCCAAGCCCAGATCGAAGAAGTCAAAAAAGTTGCCGACAATGCGGCCTACCTACGTATGCGCGCCCGCGTTCACGATGTGATCGGTCAGCGCCTGTCCATTCTTCATCGCTATTTGGAGGAGGGGCGTCTGGACGATGAGTCGCTCGAGCAGATTGACCCGTTGCTGCGCTCAATCGCCGCCGATTTGCGCAGTGGCGGTGCCAACGAGCCTGCAGAGCAGCTGGGTGATATCGTCCATGCTTTTGGCCTGGTGAGTATGCAGATCGATGTTGAGGGTGCGCTGCCTGAGGACGCGCGTGTCGCGGCGGCCTTTTTGCAGATTATCCGCGAGGCCTCGACCAATGCCACCAAGCATGCTCAGGCGCATCGGGTCCACGTGCGTCTGTGGCAGGAGGGGACGGATGCTGGCGCCGTCGCGTGCATGACGATTTCTAACGACGGGTCCCCGGCCCCCGTATCGTATCGCGAGGGAACGGGTATCCCTGGTATGAGGCATGTCGCACAGAATCTGGGCGGCAGCCTTGAGGTCCATGCCGCCCCACCCTTTACGCTTACGGTATCCATTCCGCTTAACGCCAACGACACATCCCAAAGGAGAAGCTCATGATCCGCGTCCTTATAGTCGAAGACCAGGCCATTCTGCGCGAGAGCCTGGCGCGCTCCGTTGGCGATCAGCCCGATATGACCGTTGTTTCCGCCATCGCCGATGCCTCCGAGGCCTTGGGTGTCGCGCTCAAGGAGCGTCCGGACATGATACTGATGGACGTATGCACCGAGCATGATTCCAACGGCATCGTGGCGGCGGCGCGCATCAAGGAGCAGCTGCCCGAGTGTCGCATCATTATCATGACCGGCATGCCCGAGATCACTTTTGTCGATCAGGCCCGCGAGGCGGGCGTCGATAGCTTTGTGTACAAGAATGTCGGTATCGACGAGCTGTTCGCCGTGATGCGCTCCACGCTGGCGGGCTATTGCACGTTTCCCAAACCACCCGAGAGCATTTTCTCGGGCACGGCGGCCCTCGACGATGTCGAGCTATCGATTTTGCGCCTTGCCTGCGAGGGCAAAAGCCGTCGCGAGATCGCGGCCGAGCTGTTTATGAGCGAGGGCACCATCAAGCGTCGCATCTCGGAGATCCTGAGCAAGACCGGCTACGACAACATCATGCGTCTTGCCGTGCATGCGGTGACCGAGGGCAGCATCGTCCCCAATATGGAGCGCTAACGCTCGTCGCGCATCGGCATAAAAACGGCGGGGCCGCAGGATTAACTCTTGCGGCCCCGTCTGGTGTGCGCGGATGCGTCCGCCAATCCGCGGCTGTCGTGGTCTGCCGTTACGCGATGGTTGCGCTGTAGGAGGCGACGTCCTCGTAGGAATCGGTCAGGTAGGCGTCGATGCCGATGGTCGTGTTGACCAGGTCGTCAAGGCTGTCAAGCTCGCCGTTCGAGAACGTGAACTCTTCGGTGGCGTTGGTGCCGGGCATCAGGTGAGCCGAGAACCAGGGGTCTTTCATGGTGCCGTTGACATTGGTCTTGCCGGAGGGAGCGTAGAAGGTCAGGTCCTTGTCGCTCTTGTTGGTGATGTTAACGACAAAGCCGATGTCGCCCCAGTCGTCCTTGAACTTCTCGGTGATGGTGATGGTGCACAGGTCGTCATCGGCGACGGTGACGGCGGGGGAGATTTCGACGCTCTGGACATCGTCGTCTTCGACGGCCTCATCGATCTCTTCTTCCTTCTCGGCCGCCTCGCGATCCTTCTTCACCGTGCCGGACAGGTCCTTGTCGGACTTGGTAAAGATGAGCTTGTCGCCGTCCACCTCAAGGACGAGCTTGTCGTCTTTGAGCTTCAGGTCGTGCGACTCATCTTCGGCGGTAATCGTTACGGTGGTGGCGTCCTTGGCCTCCCATTTCAGGTCGGCGACCTCAAGGAACATGTCGAGGACGCCCGTACCGTCTTCGTCGAGGATCAGGATACAGTTGAGGCCCCACTCCTTGAGCATATCCATGTACTCATCGGTGAGCTCTTCGCCGTCCAAGGTTCCACCCGAGTACTGCCAGCTGCCGACGAAGTTGGCCTTGGGGTCTTTGCCGCCGCCGCTGCAGCCCGTCAGGGCAAAGGCGAGCGCCAGGACGCATGTCAGGAATGCGAGTACGGACTTTTTGAACGTTGTCTTCATGGTGTCCTCCTTTATCGAACGAAACCCATAGAAGCAAATGCGGGGGTGGCGGACCTCCCCGCCAATTACCAGGTAGAGGGGCTAGGGCCTGGGCGTTCCGCAATTGCTGCAGAACTTGCCGCCGTTTTCGCTGCCGCAGTTGGGGCAGAACCACTTGGCCGGTGCCGGGGCGGGTGCGGGACTGCCGCACTCGGAGCAGAACTTGCCGGTGTTGGTGGCGCCGCAGCTGCAGGTCCATGCGCCGGCCGCAGGTGCGGCGGCGGGAGCCGGGGCGGGCGCGGACGCCGGAGCCGGCTGCGGGGCGGCCTGCTGCTGTGCCTGGCCGGCGGCGAACAGCTGGCTGGCGTTCATGCCGCCCATGCCGCCCGCCATGCCCATGCCCATGAAGCCTGCCATCGCGCCGTTGGGGTTGGCGGCTGCTGCGCGCATCGCATCGCTCTGGGCGCTGGCGATGTTGGCGGCTGCCATGGTGGGATCGCGCATGACCGCGGCCTTCTGCAGGTCCTTGATCATCTGCTCGTCTTCTTGCGAGGCGGCGATGGAGTTGACGCCAAAGCTCACGATCTCGACACCACGCAGGTCGCGCCAGTCGGCCGAGAGGACCTCGTTGAGCGCGCGGGCGAGCTCGGTGGTGTGACCGGGGATGGCGCTGTAGCGAATGCCCATCTCCGAGATCTTGGCAAAGGCGGGCTGCAGGGCGGTGAGCAGCTCGGACTTAAGCTGGCTGTCGATCTTATCGCGCGTGTAGCTATCGGTCACGTTGCCGCACACATTGGTGTAGAACAGCAGCGGGTTGGTGATGCGGTACGAATACTCGCCGTTGCAGCGCACGGAGATGTCGACGTCCAGACCAATGTTGTTGTCGACCACGCGGAAGGGCACAGGCGAGGCGGTGCCGTACTTGTTGCCGATGATCTCCTTGGTGTTGATAAAGTAGACGCGCTGGTCCTTGCCCGCGTCGCCGCCAAAGGTAAAACGGCTGCCGATATTGGCGAACGTCTCCTTGATGGAGTCGCCCAGGTTGCCGCTAAAGACGCTCGGCTCGCTGCCGGTGTCAAAGACAAACTCGCCGGGCTCCAGCGCAACCTCGATGATCTTGCCGTTTTGCACCACGAGCATGCCCTGGCCGTCGTTGACGGCGATGACCGAGCCGTTGGAGATGACGTTGTCCTCGCCGCGCGTGTTGGAGCTGCGGCCGCCGGTGCGTTTGCTGCCTTTGCAAGCCAAGACGTCAGCGGGCATCGATTCGCAATAGATAAATTCTTTCCACTGGTCGGCCATGACGCCGCCGGCAGCTCCCAATCCAGCTCTCAAGAGTCCCATGGTGATCTTCCTTTCTCGTCAAAGGCCGGGTGGTATTGGTCAGAATGGCTAGTCGTCCTTGTTGTCCTTCATGACAACGGTAGTCTCGGTATGGCTGAAGGTGTCGTGCTTCTCGGTCAGGTCGAGCTCGCCGCAGTAGCAATCGGCGTGGGTGGCCTCGTTGGCCGTCTTGAGCTGGCCCACCAGTAGCACGTCTCCGATAATTACGATGATCAGCGGCGCGACGATGTTGATGAGGATGCCCTCGACATCAAAGGTGAGGTAGTCCGGATCGAAGGCATTCCCACCCATAAAGAGAATCTGGGAGAGGGCAAACCCGATCACAAAGAACAACACCGAGGCGATGGCGAGCTTGGGCTTGGAGCAGGGGAGCTCGCCAACCATGCGACCGGTCTGGCCGTTCATGGCAAACAGATAACTCTTGCCGTTCCACGAGGTGGAAAGCATCCACACGGGGAACAGGGCGTAGTCGCTGTCTTCCCAGGTGTAGTCGAGCTGCTTGCTTTCGACCGTGGCGTCGTCATACTCGTCGACGACGGTCTCGCGCAGGGCCGAAATCGTACTTTCTTCCATACGACGCTCGGCACGCGCCTTGCAGGTCTCGCAATCCTCGTCGTAGCGGTTGGCGATGTAGCCGGGCATATAGGCGACCGAGAACGGGCGCAGCGCGTCGTAGTCAAACGGCTCGATGGCGTCCATGTGGCCGTCGGGCATCTTGGAGGATCCGTCGACGGGCACGCGCTTAAACGAGATGTTTCCCTTGCGGTAGGCATCGTAGTGGTCGGTGGTCGTGACGGTGCGGTCGGATTCCTCGGTTACGGTCTCGTTGGTCGCATCAAAGCACACTTCGCCGTCCACGCGGGCGCCGTAAAGCCAAAACGGCACGTAAACGCCTTGGACTTCGTCGATATGGTTGCCGGTGACAAAGCTCTTGGGCAGCAGAATCTTGCCCTTGTAGTGCTCCTTGAGTGCGGTCATGACATCGTCGCGCCCGAGCTTAAACGGAATTACCAGGTCGGGTGAGAAGTCGCCCGAGAGCTGGCCGGGTGCCACGGCAGAGTTGCCGCAGTATGGACAGGTGGTAACGGCGACGGTGCCATCCGAGATTAGCTCGGCGCCGCACGACGAGCAGATATAGCCGGCGTTTTGGGCGAGCTCCTGCACCGCAGCGTCGGTCGCGGGCTTGGGCGCCGCCGCTGCGGCGTCGGCTTTGGCGTCTGCCTTGTCCTGGCGCTCGCGATAGAGGGCCTCGACCTCTTCGACTTCAAAACGCGAATCGCAGTAGTCGCAGACGAGCTTTTGCTCGGCACTGGCAAAATGCAGGGGGCCGCCACACGCGGGGCACTGATAGTTGACGCTCTCGAAGGCCATGATCGGTCCTTTCGCTGCCGGAGGCTATGCGCCGATGGCGCCGCCGCAGTATTCGCAGCGCCCACTGGCATCGGGAATGGTGGTGGCTCCGCAGAAGGGGCAGGTGACCGCGGTCTTGGGAGCCTTGGCGGCCACGACACTGTCGCGCGTTTCCTGACGCAGCTGCACCAAGGCGTCGCGAACTTCGGTTGCCTGGCGCTTGGCCTCGCGGTATTCGATGGAACCGCGCTGATCGATGGTGGAGTCGTTCACGCGCAGGTTGATCTCGGTAAAGTACGGCGTGTTGACGTGAATGGTCAGGTTAAAGTCGTAATCCAGGTCGTAGCGCGGCGGGTTGTAGCTCTCGCGCTCGCCGTCCTTGGTCTCGCGATAGATCTCGGTGCGCTGCTCGTCGATATCCATATCGCAGCCGAGTACCTGCGAGAACTCGATGATGTCGGGATTGGCGTCGCGCCAGCGGCTCTGCGAAGTGATGATCAGCAGGCCCGCGTCCTCATCGAGCATAATATTGGTGCTCCCGGCAGAAAGCGTGCGCGTGGGGTTGAACGAAGACAGGCGCTCGGCGTTGGCCTCGCGGTAGGCGAGTTGCTCACGGATATCGTCCGCGGTGCTGGAGCGATAGCCGTGAAAGTAGGGGGAGAGCTTGCCGGCGCACTCTTTGCACAGGTAGCCTTCATTGATTTTTGTCTTACCTAGAAGTCCCAGCTCGGTACCGCAAATCGCGCACTCTTTCTTCTCGAACATCTTGTCAAAGAAGCCCATGGCTGCCTCCCATCAACTGGTAGCGTGTGTCACTTTTGATGATGGGGGAGTGCGCGATCCTTCGCGATACCCAGACGGCTCAAGGAGTCTCCACAACTGGGACACATGGCCCATTTTTCATCCGACACATAGGGACACTCCTTGCTGCGGGTAGTCATTGCACTCATTGGGGACGTACTTAAATGAGTGGTAGTTGGGGACACTCCTGGCCGAGCTAGAGATCGCGCGCGTCCCTTCTGGTCCATGCGGCTCAAAATCGCGGCGTGATGTGGACGGCTGGGGTCGAATTGGCAGCATTTCGAGCTCGGCTTCGATATTGAGACTGGTTCTTTATTAAAATAGATTTCCAGACAATTGAGCGTGGGGGGTTAACCATGAGGGGCATGGGAGACACAACCGCATATTTGCGTCGGGGCATTCGGGAGATTATATGCCTGGCGCTGTTCTTCTTCACGTTTTTGGCGTGCGAGTATCTCTTTGATGTGCGCATGGCCGAGTTCGTGTCTCCGAACGAGGTCGTTATTTATGAGAGCCTTGTCATCGGCGCGAGCGTGATTGGCTTCTTTGTGCGTCCCATTCTGTACTATCGCCGTCCCCATGCTATCGACGCAACGAGTGACGTCACGGGCGTTTTGCTGGTGGCGGCATTGCTGCTGTTGATTATGGCGGTTCAGGTTGAGGTGGTAATTGCCGGCGGTTTGGTGGCGTGCTGCGCGCTGGGCTACTGCGGATCGACTGCTCATGCAAATTTTGCGAGGCGCTTTGCGCGAACGCCCTGCTTGGCGCGCGCCGCCGCACTTTCTTACGCCATGGGCGTTCTGGTGCAGGTTCTCAACCACATGGTGATGCCTGCCGGCATTCCTCAGCAGGCTGTTCTGGTTGTCTGTGCGATCGCGCAGGTGGCGTTGCTCCACGGTGCCCGACGCGCCAAGCTGCGCGACGAGTCCGATCCCAGCTTTGAACCCAGTGTTGCCGGGCTTTCGGTAGATGCTTTGGAATATGGCGCCAAGTGGCAAGACGATCCCAAGGCAAAGGCGGCATTCCGCCGCGCCGTGGTCCGCCTGACCGTGGCGACGGCGTATCTTTCCGGCGTATTCGCCGCTCTCAACGCGGGTCTCACAACCTTGCATGCTACCGGAGCCGTTGATTTGGGTGACTGGCCGCGCCTGCTGCTTGTCGTGAGCTCGTTGGCTGCCGGCGTCCTATTTGACCTGCACGGCCGCTCGTATATGAATATCGGCATGACATGTGCCGCCATACTGTCCACGCTTTCGTTCTTTGTGCTCATCGTCGATGGCAATGGCGGCAACGAGCTTGCTGCCGCGATCATCTTTTATCTGGGCTCGGGCTTTTTCGTGGTGTTCTTTACCACAAAATATGCCGCCGTCTCGCTCTATGCGCGCTGGTCATATTTTTGGCCGTGCATGGGTCGCGTCGTCAACAACGTGTGCTCGATGTTCGTGACGGCGCCGGCAGTGGCGATTATCTCGAGTCAAAATGTGCTGGCTGCGGTCGGTGCGGCGCTCGTGATGTTTGTGGGCATTGCGATTACGCTGCTGGGGCAGTTGGGGCAACGAGCCGATGATGCCGCGATGCGGGACGGACTGCCGCTTGCCACCGACGATCTTGGTGGGGATCTTGCGCCCACATGCTCCGACCCCGAGCCCGTGGAGGCAGCGGAGCTCACGTCCGATGAACGCCTTGATGCCTTCGTCGCCACCTTTGGGCTTACAGAGCGCGAGCGCGATATTCTTGAGGTCTTGGTCGTTTCGGACCAGAGCGTTCAGGACATCGCCACAACGCTCTTTCTTTCGCGCTCCACGCTCTATCGCCACATTTCCTCGATCAACAAGAAGGCCGGTACCGCCTCGCGCGTGGCCCTCATCAACTTCTTCTGGTCCTGGACACCCAAGGACTAGGTAATCTCCCAATACGTTGCGGTGGAATAGTCCCTAAATTAAAGTCACGGGGCTTTAAACAGGAACTATTTCACCGCAACTGCTGGGGGGATAGACTGCGGCGGCGGCAGAGGCAACGGCAGCGGCGTTGGCAGCTGTGGTAGTGGCAACGGCAGCTGGCAGGGTGTTTTCCGTCTACTTGCTACAGCAGCTCGCCGTGGCGGGCAATGTAGCGGCGCTTTGCCAGCTGGGTGAGCGCGATATAGGCGGTAACGATGCCAATGAGCAGCCCAAAAAAGCTCGTGGGCAGCGGCATGAGGCCGAGCGCATCGGCGATGGGGCTTGCCGGCAGCCAGGTGACGAGCGCCAGGCCCAGCACGGTAAGAACGCACAATGCGGGCGCGGCGTGGTCGCGCGGGCTCGGCAGATGCGGGGAGCGCAACATGTGGACCACGAGTGTCTGCGACCACATGGACTCGACAAACCAGCCGCTCTGGAAGAGCGCAGCAAAGGTCGCCATACCCGCGACGTCGCCCGCGGCGGCAAGCTCGGACCAGCTTGCGTCCACGGCGGCGGGGCACACGACAAAGAAGAGCGCGGCGAAGGTCACGATGTCAAACAGCGAGCTCACGGGGCCCAGCTCGAGCATAAAGCCCTTGATGGACGCGGCGTCCCAGGCACGCGGGCGGGCAGTCCAGGCGTCATCGACGGTGTCCCACGGCAGCGCGATGCACACGATCTCGTAGACCAGCGACAGCAGCACCAGCTGCAGGGCGCTCATGGGCAAAAACGGCAAGAACAGGCTCGCGACGGTCACGGACAGCACATTGCCAAAGTTGGAGCTCACCGTGGTCTTGAGGTACTTGAGCAGGTTGCCGTAGGTGCGGCGGCCTTCGATGATGCCGCGCTCGAGCACGCCCAGGTCCTTCTGAAGCAAGATGATATCGGCGGATTCCTTGGCAATGTCGACGGCCGAATCGACCGAGATGCCGCAGTCGCTCGCACGCATGGCGGCGGCGTCGTTGATGCCATCGCCCATAAAGCCCACGGTGTGGCCGAGCATCTCGCGCATGACACGTACCAGGCGCGCCTTCTGCAGCGGCGAGAGCTTGGCGAAGAGGTGGGTTTTCTCGGCGCGCTCGGCAAGTTCGGCGTTATCGAGCGTATCGATCTCGGAGCCGAGCAAGACGCTGCTCGCATCGATACCAATCTGCTCGCAGACGGTGGCGGCGACGCGGTCGTTGTCGCCGGTTAGGACCTTGACCGCCACGCCCTTGGCCTCGAGGGTGGCGACGGCGCCCGCGGCACTTGCTTTGGGCGGATCGAGGAAGGCCAAAAAGCCCATCAGCACCATGTCGCACTCGTCGGCGATGCCAAACTCGCCCACGCAGCGCGGATTGGTCTTCTGCGCCACGGCAATTACGCGTAGGCCCTCGGCGTTAAGTCCGGCGATCTGCTTGCGAATCTGGGCGAGCTTCTCGTCGGTGAGCGGCTGAGCGATGCCATCGATCTCGACAAAGGAGCAGATCTCGAGCATTTCCTCGGCAGCGCCCTTGGTAACCATCTGGGTTTTGCCTTGGGCGTCGGTGACAACTACGCTCAGGCGACGGCGCGAGAAATCGAAGGGAACCTCGTCGACCTTGGTGTAGCGGTCGCGCAGGCTCTGGCCCAGCATGGAATCGGGTGCGACGGTCGAGGGTGTCACATCGGCACGGTCGATTACGGCCAGGTCGATAAGATTTTTGAGGCCGGTCTGGAAGAAGCTATTCAAAAACGCATGGCGCAGCACGCGCGCGTCCTCGTTGCCATCGGTGTTGAGGTAGCGCTCGAGCACGATGCGGTCTTCGGTGAGGGTGCCGGTCTTGTCGCAGCACAGGACGTCCATCGCTCCGAGGTTTTGAATCGCCGGCAGCTCCTTGACGATAACCTGGCGGCGGGCGAGGTCCTTGGCGCCCTGCGACAGGCTCGTGGTCACGATGACGGGAAGCATCTGCGGCGTGATGCCCACGGCCACACTTGTGGCGAACAGCAGCGCGTCGATGACGTTGCCCTTGGTGGCGGCGTTGATGGCAAAGACGGCCGGCGCCATAACGAGCATGAGGCGTACGAGCAGCATGGAGACGCTCGAGACACCGCGGTCAAACGCGCTCTTCTCGCCGCGCCCGTTGAGCATCTTGGCGATGCCGCCCAGGTAGGTGTCCGAGCCGGTGGCAACGACAAGCGCCATGGCGGCGCCGTTTTGCACGGAGGTGCCGGTAAAGACGATGTTCTTGCAGGCAGAGAGTGGCAGTGCGGAGCCGTCGGCGCCCTCGACGACGGTGACGGCGGTGGTCTTCTCGACGGCCTCGCTCTCGCCGGTGAGTGCGGACTCGATCACAAACAGGTCGCGCGCAGTGATGATGCGGGCATCTGCCGGCACCATATCGCCGGCAGAGAGACGGATTACATCGCCGGGGACGAGCTCGTCGAAGGGGATCTCGATGCGCTCGCCGTCGCGCAGGGCGGTGCAAGTGTTGGAGACCAGGTCCTTGAGGGCCTCGGCCGCATTGCCGCTGCGGGCTTCCTGGATAAACTTCATGCCGCCCGATACCAGCAGCATGGTGCCGATGACGATGACCGTGGAGGGGTCGCGCTGCGGTTCGGGCACGGCGAGCACGTCGATGTAGAGCGAGACCAGTGCGAGCGCGGCGAGGATGCCGGCGAAGGGATCGATGAACGCGTCGGCGATGCGGCGGGCGAGCGTTTTGGTCGTTGCCTCGATGGTGTTGGGGCCGACGGCGTTCAGGCGCTCAGTTGCCTGCTCGACGGTGAGGCCGTTTGCCGTGGCGTCAAGCAGTACGAGGGCGTCCTCGGCACTATGGGTGGCGGCGAATATGGTGTTCTTGGACAGGCCGGTATGAGCGGCAGGGCGCGCCGTGCGGCGGCGCTTGGAGATGGCTTCGAGTACCGTGACGGTTTTGAGCATCAGCATAGGGTCCTCCTTGTTGAGGGGAGTTAGCGTACGTGTCGTATTTGCTTCAAAAAACCTAGATGTCGCTCACGTCAAGCTCTTGAGCCCACAAAGGGTGCAGCGCGCCTTTGCGGTGGTTTTGGCGATCTGCCGGTGGCGTTTATGCGTGTGCGGAGTCCTCGCGGCGTGCCGAGGGCGACATGCAGGTTTTTCGACTAGGACTGCCTTCCATGGCACACCTCCTAAAGGCTGAGCGCAGCGCGCTTTGGGTATCTCGTACCCCTTTTTAATCCGCCCGTATTCTTGATGAGGGGGTTTGACATGTCAACCCCATTGTTCGGAAAACCATTCCCCCTGACAAAGCCTTTACAGAATGCCGTGGCCCCAAAGCGCGCCCGCATCGACGCTTCGCCTGCGCTAAACTGGAAGGCACGTACGCGATTACGAGAGGAGCCCGCATGGAGGCTTACAAGCAAGAGTTCATCAAGTTTATGGTCGAGTCCGACGTCCTTAAGTTCGGCAGCTTTACGCTCAAGAGCGGCCGTCAGTCCCCGTTCTTTATGAACGCCGGCGCTTACGTGACGGGCTATCAGCTCAAGAAGCTGGGCGAGTATTACGCTCAGGCCATCCACGATAACTTTGGCGACGACTTTGACGTGCTGTTTGGACCGGCCTACAAGGGTATTCCGCTGGCCGTCGTGACCGCAATTGCCTACCACGAGCTGTACGGCAAGGAGGTCAAGTACTGCTGTGACCGCAAGGAGGCCAAGGACCACGGTGCCGATAAGGGCAACCTGCTGGGTTATGAGCCCAAGGACGGCGACCGCGTGGTCATGGTCGAGGACGTCACCACCAGCGGCAAGTCCATCGACGAGACCTATCCCAAGGTCAAGGCTGCTGCCGATGTCGAGATCAAGGGCCTCATCGTGTCCCTCAACCGCATGGAGGTCGGCAAGGGTGGCGTGACCACCGCCCAGAAGGAGATCGAGGCCAAGTACGGTTTCCCCGTCGCGAGCATCGTCTCCATGGCCGAGGTCGTCGAGACCCTCTATAACCACGAGATCGACGGCAAGGTTGTCATCGACGACGAGCTCAAGACCGCCATCGACGCCTACTACGAGCAGTACGGAGCACGTTAGTTACGGCGTTTTACCAAACGCCGTAACTGCTCGACGCTGCGCGGGCCGCATTTGAGACAATCTGACGTTCAACTTCAAGGGCGCGACCAGAAGGTCAGCGCCCTTTCGTTTCACGTCACCTTGTCTCAAATGCGACCAGCTCGCTGTCCGTTCTCTACCTGCGGCGTCGTCTTGCTCCGAATGCGGCTCGCTCGCTGTCGTTGCCGAAACATCGGCGTTGCCGGACTAGTCATTGGGGACGTTCATAAATGACTACTCAGGAATGAGCGTGGATAATCTCCCGTTTTTGGCCTGTGTGCGGGCTCAAAGTGGGAGATTATCCACGCTCGCTTTAATTTGCCTGGGCTGCGATGCCTATCTAATCGGCTCGGCGTCTTCCCTGAGAATCGAAAGATACTCTTCATACCCGTACTGCCGGTATCTCTGTCTTGACTCGTCGAGCGGACGGAGGATACCCAATTCTTCAAATGATTTGACGAGCGAGCTCGCGGTACTCCTGCCGATATCGAGTTGGGCAGCGATGAATGCGGTGTCGACGATGGGGTGCTCTTCAAGAATGCCCAACAGCCTTTGCCCGTTTGCAGCAGTCCTTCCGAGATTTTCGGTAATGGTTGCTGTGGAACGGTTATGGAGGTCAACAAGGTTTTTTAAAGACCCTACCGAGTCCTCCGCACTCTCGAGAAGACTGTTGCAGAAAAACTCTATCCATTCCTCGTAAGTGCCTCTCTCCCTTACGGATGTGAGTTGCCGGTAGTACTCGCTTCGATTTTTCTTGAACTGGAACGATGGATAGAACAAGCAAGAATGAAGAACGCCATCATTGATGAGCATAAGTGTAATGAGAAGCCTGCCCAGGCGACCGTTTCCGTCTAGGAATGGATGGGCAGTTTCAAATTGGTAATGGACGAGCGCCGCCCGCACAATCGGATCCATTTCGACTTGAGGCTCATTGATAAAGCGTTCGAGGTCCTGGAGCGTGTTACTCAAATCTTCAATGTTTGGAGGGACAAACGATGCGGTTGCAATGGTGCAGCCTGAGGGGCCAATCCAGTTTTGTGAGGAGCGCAGCTCGCCTGGATTCTTCTCCGTTCCGCGCACTCCGTCCAGCAGGACCGCATGAACTTGCCTAAGAAGTCTCGTGCACAAGGGCATCTTTTTGAGCAGTTCTACGCCGCGGTCGACAGCACGGACGTAATTCACGACGTCTGCGACATCTTTATGATGGAGTCGTGTTTGCGATGGACTAAGTAGGTCGTCAAACGTGCACTGGGTTCCCTCAATTTGCGAAGAAAGGAGTGCTTCTTTGCGCACGTACATTGTCAGATACATGTCGGCGTTGGGAACAAAGTAGAGCATGCCTTCAAGCTCTCCAAGCTTTCGTGAGCATGCGGAAAGCGTGCGATAGGTTTCCTCGGTGAGGTTTAGCTGCCTCAATGATTGCAAGGGCGTTGGAAAAAACGAATAGTAAGCCAATTTCCCCGATAGATTATTGCGGAGCGTTCCCTGGCCGTTCTCCTCGATTTGCATCGCGCCCTCCATATCTTTAGTGCCGGAAACTCGTTATTAGGCTAATCATATCAATTCTAATAACGAGTTTAAGGATTAAATAGTTATTAGAATTGATGTAAACAATCTAATGATGAGAAGTCGTTATTACTTGACCATGGAGCTCGGCTTGGTACAAGGGGGTCATCCAAAATGAACGTGGATAATCTCCCGTTTTTGGCTCGGTGACGGCCTCAAAGTGGGAGATTATCCACGCTCGTTAGTTAAGCGTCCGAAAATCCACACTCGCCAAACCTACCAAAAAGGGACAGGTTTATTTTGGCACGTTTCGGTCGGTATCAGGAAGTGTCAGGGACGGGGCGGCGGCAGGACTCGAGAGCGAAAAGAAGTATCGGGTTTGGCGTGCCCGCTTCTGCCCGTCCCGCGCGTGGGCGATACTCGGCTTATCGAACCGCGATGCAAAGGAGATGCTCATCCCACGAGCACTACCGAGAAGGGCTTGCGATTCGAGTCCCCACCTTAGCATTTGAACCATTTGGCACTATAATTACCGTAGGCATGCGCACAACGTTGCGCTTAATCAAGAGGAGAAAACGTATGGGTCTGTTTGATATGTTCAAGAAGAAGGCTGAGCCCGCGGCTGCCGCTGCTCCGGCCTCCATCTCTGCTTCTGCCGGCGCCGACGTGCTGTGCTCGCCCGTCAAGGGCAAGGTCATCAAGATGGCCGACGTGCCCGATCCCGTCTTTGGTGGCGAGGTTCTGGGCAAGGGCTGTGCCGTGTGGCCCGAGGACGATCTGGTCTACGCTCCCTGCGACGGTAAGGTGACCGTCACCATGGGTCACGCCGTGGGTCTGCAGTCCGATAGCGGCATCGAGGTTCTGGTGCACGTTGGCGTCGATACCGTCAACATGAACGGCGATGGCTTCGAGGGCTTCGTCAAGGCCGACGACGTTGTGAAGGCCGGCCAGCCCATACTCAAGATCGACCGCGCCAAGATCGCCGCTGCCGGTTACAAGGACTGCGTCGTGGTGGCCGTGTCCAACACCGCCGAGTTTGCCGACGTCGAGCTCACCGTTGAGGCAGAGTCCGCCGTCGCCGCCGGTGACGCCATCGTTAAGGTCGTTCGCAAGTAAACTGCGGCGTTCAAAGGATGTGCAAGGGTGGTCGGGTTTTCCGGCCACCTTTTTTATTGCACCGTGGGGAAGCGTTTTATTGCGCGTTGGGCGGGCTTGCAAACCGTTCGGACGCTAAAACGAACCGACCGCGCCTTCGCGTTGCCGAGGGTGTTCATAAGTGGATAGTATGGGCTTACTTATTACAACGTGTGCCGCGTCCGGGAAGCGCGGTGCCGCTCATTGGGAGGAACAACATGAAAAAAGAAGCTGCTGCTTGCGCCCCTCATGGCCGTCTTGGTTGCATGCGTGGTCGTGCTTTCCGGCTGTGGAGGTCCTTCGGTTGAGGAGCTCATCACCGAGGATCTTACGACGCAGTTTGACGAGGTCAAGAACGGTGGCGACGACTTCCTTTCTGGTCTGGAGGAAGCTTCGGGCGACGAGTTCGAGCAGCTGGGTATCGATCCCAAGGAGTATGCCAAGACCTATCTCGAGGGCTTTGACTACAAGATCGGCGACGTGACGGTCGACGAAGACAAGGGTGTCGCGACCGCCGAGGTCTCTATCACATGCAAGTCTATGAACAAGATCGTCGAGGACTTCTCCACCCAGTATCAGGAGAAGGTCGCTGCGCTTGACACGGTTCCTTCCGATGACGAGCTGTACAAGATGGCCGGTCAGGTTATGGTCGATGTGACCAAGGCCACCGAGCCCAGGAAGACCACGGTTATCTTCAAGTACACCTGCAACGACGACGGCGAGTGGTCTGCCGACGACTCCGTCAACTCCGAGATGATGGATGCAATGCTGAGCTAGTTCGTTGCGCGGTAGTTCGTTACGGCGTTTTACCAAACGCCGTAACTGCTCGACGCTGCAAACACCCCTAAGCGGCAATCTGACGTTCAATTTCAAGGGCGCGACCAGAAGGTCAGCGCCCTTTCATTTCACGTCACCTTGCTCGCTTAGGGGCGTTTTCGCTGTCCGTTCTCTACCTGCGGCGTTGCCATGGTGGTCATTGGGGCGGCACTTGGGGACGTTCCTTTTCTGCCGGCAGTTGGGGACACTCCTTGTGCCAGCGTTGCATCGAGTGCTTGGGAAACCGCGACCCGGTTTTTGGCCGAATAGTGGGTCGCATTTTCCGGATGGGGTGGGTTGCGGAAAGTACGACCCGGAATATTGCTCTGAAACGGGATGCGGTTTCCCTGATGAGTCTCAAACGGAAAGCGCATCCCATTCCGGAGCTCCAAAACGGGATGCGCTTTCCGCGCGGAAGAATTGTCGCAGCTGCGTTAAGCAGTGTCGCTCGTTACTCGCCCAGGATCAGCGCCGCGAGCTCGTCCTGGGTGTCCACCACGTAGTCGGCGCCGGCGGCTTCCAGCTCTGCGCGGCCGCGGAAGCCCCAGCTGACGCCCGCGCTCTTAAGGCCGGCGTTGTGACCGGTCAGGATATCGACATTGGAATCGCCCACATAGAGCGTGGTCGCCGGATCGGCGCCTAGCTCTTCCATCACATGCAGCGTAACAGGCGCCTCGGGCTTGGGGGGAAACGCATCGATGCGGCCCTGCACCAGCGCAAAGCGCTCGGAACCAAAATACTTCTCGATAAGCGGAGCCGCCGAGACGTGGTCCTTGTTAGTGAGCACGGCAAGCTGCACGCCCGCGGCGCGCAGGCGGTCGAGCATCTCGATCGTACCGGCATAGGGGGCGGTGTGGTCCTCCTTGTGCTCGCCGTAGTAAGCCCTAAACTCGGCAAGCGTTTGCTCAAACATACGGCTGTCGCCCGCATACTCGGCAGGCATAAAGCGCTCAACCAGCTTGAGCATGCCGTTTCCCACCTTGTAGCGGTACTCGTCAACGGCAAACGTGGGCCAGCCGTGCGCCTCGCAGGTATGGTTGCCGGCGGCCGCCAGGTCCTCGAGCGTGTTGAGGATGGTGCCGTCCAGGTCAAAGATCACATGGGAAAAAGCTGCTGCCATAAAAACTCCCGTCATTGGGTTTAAAACGCACCCCATGATACTGGGCTTCCGCGTTGGGCGTGCTTGGAATCTGAACATCTCCAGGGGTATCAGGCCGCATCGCGCCGACCGTGTGGTTTCGCCCTAGCAAATTCTCGGCAGCTGCTCTCCTACGAGCATGTCGAGGATGCGGGTCGAGCCCCAGCCGGTGCGCACGCGCACGGCGGGTCGAGCGCTCGATCCAAGCGGCACCACGCGGCCGATAATCGCGGCGTTCTCGCCGTAGCGGGCGGCGCGCATGGCGGCCAGCGCCGCATCGGCTTGTTCGGCCGGCACGACGGCAACCATCTTGCCCTCGTTTGCCACCTGCAACACGTCATAGCCGAGCATTTCGCAAGCCGCCTGCACGTCGGGACGCACGGGCACGGCATCCTCGTCGACCTCCATGGCAACATTGCTGGCCTGCGCAAACTCGTTGAGCGTCGAGGCCAGGCCACCGCGCGTGGGGTCGCGAAAGCAGCGCGTGTCGGGTGCTGCGGAAAGCACATCGGCAATCAGGTGGTTGAGCGGTGCGGCATCGCTTTCGATGGTGCTCGAAAACGCCAAGCCCTCGCGTTGGCTCATGATGGCGATACCGTGGTCGCCCAGCGTACCCGATACCAGAATGACATCGCCAGGCTGGCAGTTTGCGCCACTGAGCGTTACGCCCACGGGCATTTCGCCCACGCCGGCGGTATTGATGTAGACGCCGTCGGCCCCGCCGCGCTCAACCACTTTGGTGTCGCCGGTGATGATCGCCACGCCCGCCTCGCTCGCCGTCTCGGCCATGGTCTGCACAATCTGACGCAGCTTGTCCATGGGATAACCCTCTTCGAGGATAAAGCCGCACGACAGGTAGCGCACATTGGCACCCGAGGTCGCGACATCGTTGACGGTTCCGCACACGGCGAGTCGGCCGATATTGCCACCGGGGAAGAACTGCGGCGAGACTACAAAGCTGTCGGTCGACATGGCGATGCGCCCGCTCGCGGGCAGCGCGGCGACGCCGGCGTCGTTGCCTTCGAGCAGCTCGGGCGACCCAAAGGCATCCAAAAAGACCTCATCGATGATGCGTTTCATCATCTGTCCGCCAGAGCCGTGGCCCAACAGGACGGTGCTATCGGTGATGCTATGGGACATATCCAAAACTCCAATCGTGGGTGGTGCCAGTGTGCGGGTGCGTCCGGGCTAGTTACGGTAGCGATAGTACGCCGCGCAGCTGCCCTCGGAGCTCACCATGCAGGGGCCGACGGGATGCTCGGGTGTACAAGCGTGGCCGAACAGAGGGCAGTCGCTCGGCGTAATGGCCCCGCGCAGCACGTCGCCGCAGCGGCACCCACGCGGCTCGACCGTCTCCTCGACGGGCACGTCAAAGCGGGTACGGGCATCAAAGCGCGAGAACTCGGGGCGGATGGAAAGGCCCGAGTTAGCAATCAGCCCCAGCCCGCGCCATGTGGTATCGCACGGTTCAAATACCTGCTCGACCAGCTGGCGCGCCACGGGATTGCCGTCGGCATTGACGCCACGGCGGTAAGCGTTATCGATCGCGGGTCTGTCCTCGACAACCATCTGGACCAGCATGCAGATGCCCTGCAGGATATCGACCGGTTCAAATCCCGTGACCACGCCCGGGGTATCGAACTCATCGACCAAAAAGCTAAAGGGCGCCAAGCCCGTGATGGTGGCGACGTGGCCCGGCAGGATAAAGCCGTCGATGGCGGTCTCGGGGTCGTTGGCGATGGCGCGCAGAGCCGGCGGCGTGGTCTTGTGGGCGCAATAGACCGAGAAGTTCAAAAGCCCGCGCGCCTCGGCCTCCAAGATGGCGGCGGCGATGGTGGGCGTCGTAGTCTCAAAGCCTACGCCCATAAAAATGACCGGGCGATCGGGGTTTTGCTCGGCAATGTCGAGCGCGTCGAGCGGGGAGTAGACGATGCGGATGTCGCGCCCGGCCGCCTTTTGCGCAGCGAGCGAGGTAGACGATCCGGGCACGCGCATCATGTCGCCAAAGGTGGTGATGATGGCGCCGTCTATGTTGGCGAGCGCGATTGCGTGGTCGATGTCGCGGTTGGCGGTGACGCAGACAGGGCAGCCCGGGCCGCTCAGCAGCTTGAGTCCCGTCGGCATAATGGAGCGAAAGCCATAGCGGCCGATGCTCACGGTATGCGTGCCGCAGACTTCCATAAGGTTGATGGTGCGGTCGCCGACAAGCTCATGAATGCGCTCGATGAGCTCGCGAGCCAGCTTGGGATCGCGGAATGCCGAGAAATCGATACCGGAGCGAGCCGGCTGCTCGGGCGCCACTAGTAAGCCTCCGCCGGGTTGGTGGCCAGCTGGTCTTCTTCGACCAGCTCGGACATGGCATTAACAAGCTCGAGCGTTTCCTGTGCTTCCTGCTCGTCGACAATCTGGATGCCAAAGCCGGCGTGTACGAGAACATAGTCTCCTACCTGCGCCGTCGGCACGAGTCTCAGCGAAACAGGGCGCTCGATGCCCATCATGTCGACGGTGGCCTTGAGGTCATCGTCGCGTTTGACTACTTTACCGGGAACGGCAAGGCACATAATGTTCCTCTTTTATACGCTTTGCGCTGGATGGGCGCTTAATAATCCATCAGTTGATGGTAGCGCTCGCGGGGTTCGCGGGCAAACGCGTTACGCCTGTGAGACGGCGGCGCGCAGGCTGGCAAAACAGCCTATCTCGACGCCGTCTGCGCGAGGCAAGCGCGAGCGATGGCGGCCTGACCGTAGGCGATGCAGCCGTCGTTGACGGGCACAGCGTGGGGGACCAAGACGGCAAGACCGGCGTCTTTGAGTTCGTGGGTAAGGAGCTGAAGCAAAAGCCGGTTCATGAACACACCGCCCGAGAGCGCGACGGTATCGAGGCCTTCGCGCTCACAGATCTCGCACGCGACGTGGGCCGACGCGCATGCGATGGCGACGTGGAAGTCGAGCGCGAGCCTGTCGGCCGGCGCTCCGGCTTCAATTCCTCCCAAAAGTGCCTCAAAGAGCGCTTTCTGGTCCAGAACATAGGGGCCGTCCAGCCACGATGGGCCAGATGCGAAATAGCCGGCGTTGTCGTCGGGAAAATGGGCGATTTCGTTGTCGAGCGCGCGCCAGGCGGCGGCTTCGAGTTCTATGGCGGGTTCGCCCTCGTAGGTTGCCTTGTCGCAGATGCCCAGAATTGCTGCCGCGGCATCAAAGAGACGCCCCATGCTGCTGGTACGCGGGCTGTTGATGCCGCGCTCGATCATGGTGGCTGTCACGCTGCGCGTTTGTTCGTCGAGGCTGTCCAAAAGCCGAGCGGCACCTGGGTGCTCGAGCAGGCCGAGCTCACTGAGCAGGGCGAAGGCGTTGCGGCGGGCGTCGCGCACGGAGGCCGCCCCACCGGGGAGCGCCCAGGTG
The DNA here is from genome assembly GCF_040098165.1 of Collinsella sp. CLA-JM-H32. Taxonomy (NCBI): domain Bacteria; kingdom Bacillati; phylum Actinomycetota; class Coriobacteriia; order Coriobacteriales; family Coriobacteriaceae; genus Collinsella; species Collinsella sp. CLA-JM-H32. The sequence continues at coordinate 107,956 of NZ_JBBNMZ010000001.1, read as the reverse complement.
CGCAAATGCGCGGCGCGCTCAAAGCCGCCAAGGCTGGCAACAAGAAACTCGCCGCCCCAAATGGTCCCATCGGTGCCGGCGCCGGTGCCGTCAAAGGCGATGCCAAGGACGCGCGCGTCGGTTGTAAGCTGGCCCGCGGCGATGGCCTCGGCCATTACGCTCGCGATATGCGCATGATGGTGCTGCACCTCGACGAGCGGCAGATTGCATTTTCGCGTCTGCTCGCGCGCCCACTGGCCCGATAGATAGCTGGGGTGTAAATCGCAGGCCAAGGCGGCGGGCGCCAAGTCAAAGAGATCTTCCAAGCGCGTGCGCGCGGCGTTCCAGGCATCGAAGGTCCCGCCGTTTTCAACATCGCCGATATGCTGCGACACAAAACAGGTCGCCTCGCCGTTCGTCCCTTCACGCGTGAGCGCAATCGTGGCCTTTTGTTGTGGCCCGCAGGCGAGCACGCAGGACGGAGCGCCGTCGAGCGCCGGCAACGGCAGCGGCTGGGGTGCATATCCGCGAGCGCGGCGAACGGGCATAATGGCGCCGTCGACCACGCGCACTACAGAGTCGTCGTAGCGCGAGAGGATCGCGCGGTCGTTACCGAGCAACGCGTCGGCGATGCCGGCAGCAACGAGGTGTTCCCAGGCAAGGTCGTCGTCGGTCTCGATGGGTTCTTCGCTCAGGTTTCCGCTGGTCATGACGAGCGCGTGCATACCGTGCGACGCGGCAGCTGCAAGCAGAAGATGCTGAAGCGGGGTGTAGGGGAGCATAACGCCAAGCTCGGGCAGGTCGCGCGCGACGGACGGTGCGAGTACGAGGGCGTCGGAAGAATCGCCGTCGTTCCCGCAAACAGCCCGCCGGCGCAGCAGCACGATGGGGCGGATACTGCCGGCGAGCAGATCGCGTTCAGCATCGTCGATATAGCACAGGCGCCCGGCATCGGCAAGACTGCGCACCATAACGGCAAGCGGCTTGTTGCTGCGGCGTTTGCGGCGGCGAAGCTCGGCTACCGCCTGCTCGTTGGAGGCGTCGCATGCCAAGTGGAATCCGCCCAGGCCCTTGATGGCGACGATGCCACCGCTGGCCAGCAGCTCAACGCAGCGCTCGATAATGGCGTCGCTGACCTCGCGTGTGGTGCCGACGGCCGGTGTCGCGGACGAATTCCCGCACGCATCGCCGTTCACAGCCTCACGCCACGTAATATGCGGCCCGCAATCAAAGCAGGCATCGGGCTGTGCGTGAAAGCGACGGTCGAGTGGATCGGCATACTCTGCGGTGCAGGCGGGGCACATGGGGAAACGGTCCATCGAGGTAGCCGCTCGGTCATAAGGCAGCGACCGGATGATGGTAAAGCGTGGGCCGCAGTTAGTGCAGTTGATAAAGGGGTAGTGATAGCGTCGGTCGGCGGGATCGAACAACTCGCGCAGGCAATCGTCACAGGTAGCGATGTCGGGCGAGACGAGCGTCGTGTGTGCGGTCTGGTCCTGCGATGCTACGATGCGAAAGCCCTGTTCATCGGCGGCATCCCAACCGTTGGCTGCCAGGTCCACAACCTCGACATACTCTATGCGGGCTGCTGCAGGTGCATGCTCAGAAAGCGCGGCAACAAAAGCATCGAGCGCATCGGCCGGAGCGTGCGCCTCGATATGCACGCCGTCGCCCGCATTGAGCACCCATCCGCAAATGCCATGCGCCATGGCCTCGCGATACACAAACGGTCGCATGCCAACACCCTGCACAATGCCCGTCACATGAATATGCACATGCCGCATGCGACACCCCTCATCAAAACCGACCAAAAAAGGACAGGTTTATTTTGGTCGGTAAAACTTCTAAACCTGCCAAAACAAACCTGTCCCTATTTGGCAGGTGCGCTGCGGGAAATCCCGCTACAGCCCCAGGCTCTGCTTGGTGGCGGCGCACGTGAGCTCGCCGTGCTTAACGCCGCGCAGGCCCAGCAGACGGTCGGCTAGTTCGTAGACGCGCTCGCCGCGACCCTTGAGCGCCAGAATCTCCAAGCAGTTGTGGTGATCCAGATGCACGTGCATGGTCGATACGATCTCGTCGGTGTAGTCGTGCTGCACCTCGTCCAGGCGGCGCGTCAGGTCGCCGGTATGGTGGTCGTAGATCATGGTGAGCGACCCGATAACATGCTCATCGGGCGTGCGCATCTGCTCTTTGGCGATCGAGGCGCGAATCAGGTCGCGCACGGCCTCGGATCGGTTGGCCACGTCGCCGCGGCGTGCGATCTGCTCGTCAAAACGGCGCAGCAGGTCGTCGGGTGCGGTAACCGAAAAACGGACCAGCTCGGAGCCGGAGCCACTACAGTGGCAGCCCGCGTCACCGTCCGCCCCGTGCGGGTGCTCGTGCTCGTACCCGCAGCCGTGCTCGTGTTCGGCCACCTTACACCAGCTTCACGGAGCCGACGGAGTTGTGGTCGGCCTCGATGGCTTCCTCGTAGCCCTCGAGTGCGTCGTGGGCCTCGTGCAGCGCGGCCATGGCGGCCTCGAGCTTGGCGCCGATGCGCTCCATGTCAAAATTCTCGGTCGCATGCAGCAGCTGATGGCTCCACTCGTGAGCGAGCTCGATGGTGTCGTCGACCTGCTTGACGCTCATGGCAAGCTGGCTCATGTTCATTCCAACATCATGCATGGGAAATCTCCTTTTGTATGGGGCAGTTCAGTGGTTCAGATTTTACTACGCCCGCTCTGCGCGCAGTTGCATAAGAAAACGGGTACGAGTCTGTGCGACCCGCACCCGTTCACTGGGGGCTGTTTGTGACTACCATACTATCCGTGGTTGCACTCGGTGCATTCAGAAGTCCGGCGAGCGGCGTAAAAGCGCTCATGGACGGCAGGCAGACGGCAACATGTAACAAGCGTATTACAGATGCTTCTCCAGCAGCGCCTGCAGCCTCGCCTTGGGCAGAGCGCCAACCGAGCGGTCAATCTCCTCGCCGTTCTTAAACACAATCAGCGTGGGGATGCTCATGACGCCATACTTCATGGCCAGGTCCTGGTTGTCGTCGACGTTGCATTTGGCAACGGCAAGCTTGCCCGCCAGCTCATCGGCAACCTCGTCAACGATGGGCGAGAGGGATCGACAGGGCCCGCACCACGGTGCCCAAAAATCGACCAGCACGGGCAGGCTGTCGTTAACGATGGAATCGAAGTTCTCGGGGGTAATCTGATTAATGTCAGCCATGGTGACCTCCATAATGCGACGCGGCTCGGCCGCGTAAAACTCAGTACGACCGTGCTTATACCCAGCCGCCCGCAAAGCAACCACTCGCGGGCGGCTCTTTTATATAATGGTGGGCACGCAAACGATTGGAGAGCGCATGCCCACGTCACAAAGCCAGAAAAAAGAAGCCATCGCCCAGGCGACCGAGCAGGAGCTCGCATCGCTCGCGGGTCGTGGCGTGCGTATCGCGGGCAACGCGTGCTCGCCGATCGTGCTGGTCAAAGGCGATCTGGACGAGGCCGAGCGTTCGGGTGGCGAGCTTGCCGCCGGCCCGGATGGCGCGGCGTTGCGCAAGGCGCTTGGGGCCATCGGCTACGCGCCCGAGGATTTTTGCGTGCTGGCAAGCGTCGCCGGCGTGGGTGATGGGACGGTCGCGGTGGGCGAGACTCTGCCGTGCGAGCTGTTCCGTGAGGCGCTTGAGGCTTTGGACCCCGAGGCGGTGCTGCTGCTCGACAACAACGCGGCTGACGCCATGCGCGAGACCTACGCCGATATGCTCGTGGCGATCGATGACTTCGACACCGCCATGCTCAAGCCCGGCCTGGTCGCCCATGTGCAGGGCCGCCGCGTGCTCGCGCTCGATGGCTTTGAGGCGGCGCTGACCGACAAAGCGGCCAAGCAGCGCATGTGGGCCTACATCAAGCAGCTGACCCCGGCGGCCGCTCCGCTGTAGCGGATTGGCGCCGGTGAGCGATTGCCTGGCGGGCAAGACACGCCGCGAGATCGGCGCCGCACTTCTACATCACAGCGCGCAGCTCAAACCGATCGCCGTTAATGCGGAACTGACAGTTGCCGTTCATGCGCTCCACGGCAAGTTTGATGCTCTTGGTGCCAAAGCCGTGGCCCGCATGCCGGGTCACGGGCATGCCGTCGACCATGCGCGGCGCGCGGTCAAACGTGTTGGAAACTAACAGCAGCAGCTGGCCGTCCTCTAATCGCAGGTCAAAGTCGACGAATCGCTTTCCCTGGGGCGCGGCGCTCGCGGCGGTGATAGCGTTTTCCAAGGCATTTGAGAGCACGCTAAACAGGTCGGCGTCACCTACGTGGATGGTTTCGGGTACGGCGGCGCGCAGGTTGGCGGTAATGCCGTTTCTATTGATATCCGAGTTAAATGACGAAAGCGCGATGTTTACGGTCTCGTTGGCGCAGAAGCGGCGTACGGCGGTGCGATCGCCGGCTTCGCAGAGTTCATCGATGCGTTTGAGCGCCTCGTCGGTGTGGCCCTCCTCAATTAAAGCGGCCAGGCCGCGTAGGAAGTGGCGCATATCGTGGCGAAGAATCGACAGCTCGCGCCCAGATTGACGCCAAGCCTCGAGCTCTTTGATGGCGGCGCTGTCGCGGGTTTCGAGCATCCAGCGCTCTCGCTCGGCGGTTTCCTTTTCTTCGTATTCGCGCAGGTAAACGGCAAGAAACATAAGATAGAAGGCACAGAGCGCAAATGCCAAAAACTCAACCGTTACCACCGAGCCCGAGTGGAACAGCGTGGTGTAGACGTTGGTGGCATAGTCAAAGACGTAATAGACGAGCGGCAGGATTAAAAGGATGCCCAGCTCGGTGGTGCTTTTAATCGCCAAGCGTGGACCGATGTCGCCGGCCCAATGCAACAGGACGGCAAAGACGGCGAGTGTGGTCGCGATGCGCGCCAGATAGTACGCGATCTGCGAATCGGTTGCGGCAAAGGCGGCGATGCCCATCCAATTGCTGAACTGGCAGCTCAGATAAGCACTCGTAATGCCGAGCGCGGCAAGCAGCGGGCTCAGGCGGTAGCGCGCACACAGGTAGACGATAAGCGGCAGGTGCACGGCAAGTGGATAAACCTGTCGGGCAAATAGTTCGCCGCCAACGACATTGGCGATCGAAAAGGCAGCGCCGGTCACGATGCCGACCAACACCAGTTCAAGCGCATGACGCCGGTTGATCTCGACACCGCACAGCGCCGCCGAGGCAAAGACGCCAAAGAGCAGCGTCGTGGCGTGGTGGATTGCCCAAAGGACCATTTCGACCGAGGAGACCATCAGTGTCTCCCACCCTCAAAGCGCACCGCAAAGTAGGCGTCTTGGAATCCCTGCTTGCAACTGCGCGAAAGCGGGATGCACGCGCCCGAGCGCATGACGATGTCCGTGCGGTCAAAGTGATCGATATTGCGCAGGTTGACCTGGTAGCTGCGGTGGCATTTAAAGAAGACTGCGTTTTGCTCCAAGCGGTCCTCGACGCTGCGGAACGACTCGAGTGCCTCGATATCGCGTCCGTCGCGCAGGTGGAAGACCACGTGCTTGTTGCGCGCCTCGGCATATTCGATGTCGGACAGGCGCAGGGCGTGGTAGCCAAAGGAAGTTTTGATCACGAGCTCGTCGGTTGCCGCCGGGCGCATGCTCGAAAGCTCGTCGAGTAACTGCGCCAGGCGTTCGTAAGTCACGGGCTTGAGCAGATAGTCGAAGGCGCGGACCTCGTAGGATTCCAGCGCGAACTCGGGCGACGAGGTGAGGAACACCAGGCGCACGGCGGTGTCGGCCTGGCGCAGTTCGCGTGCGGTGTCCATGCCGTTGACGAGCGGCATGATCATGTCGAGCAGAATGATGTCGGCGCGCGATGCGGCATGGCGGGCCAGCAGGTCCTCGCCGCGTGTGACGAGCGCAACATCGACCGCCGTGCCCGTCTCGGTCGACCAACGGTCGATCATCCGGTGCAGTCTATCTAGAAAAGCGACATCATCGTCGCAGGCAATAATCTTGAGCATTCGGCCCCCTTAAGTAGTTCGATTTTGCCACATCGGGTACGCGCCGCTTGCGGGGGTGCGGACCGTTTGCGCCCCACGGCGTGCAACTCGCGCCAAGCGGTATTGCGGTGGCGAAAGATGCCTCCTGCGCCATCGAGAGCTCAGCTATCCTCAGCTTGCCAGTTCGAATATGGACCTGCCACATGATTGAATCTTTATTTCAACTTTACACCTAGGTTTACAGCTGTCTTGTCAGCTGTAAACCTAGGTGTCATACTAAAGCCCCAAGATTCGCCAAAAGAGAGGGGCCTTGATGGCACAGAGCGCGAACATGGATGCGTCGGAGCTTGCACGCGATATCGCGGCCGGCCTGGCATCGGCAACGACGGCAACGGAGCGTGCGGCACTGGTGCCCGCAGAGCTCGTCGAGGCCATTCAGCAACTAAAAACCCAACGTGACGCGGTGATCCTGGCGCACTATTACGTGGCGCCCGAGGTCCAAGCCGTTGCCGATTACGTCGGCGACAGCTTCTACCTGGCAAAGCTCGCCAAGAGCCTGCCGCAGCAGACCATCGTGTTGTGCGGCGTGGAGTTTATGGGCGAGAGCGCCAAGCTGCTCAATCCCACTAAGACCGTGCTGCTGCCCGAGCCGGGCGCAGACTGTCCCATGGCGCACATGGTCAAGCGCGAGACGGTTGATGCGGCGCGCGCCGAGTACGGCGACGACCTGGCCGTGGTGTGCTACGTCAACTCCACGGTCGAGATCAAGAGCTGGAGCGACGTGTGCGTCACCAGCTCCAACGCCGTCAAGATCGTCTCCGAGCTGCCGCAGCAGCATATTCTGTTCATTCCCGACCAAAACCTGGGACGCTTCGTAGCCGAGCAGGTGCCGCAAAAGCACGTCATCCTCAACAACGGCTACTGCCCACGCCATCACATCATCACCGTCGAGCAGATCGTCGACGCGACGGAGGCCCACCCCGACGCGCTCGTGCTGGCGCACCCCGAGTGCAAGGCCGACGTCCTGGCCGAGGCCGACTACATCGGCTCCACCGCCGCCATCATCAAGTATGCCGAGGAGTCCGGCGCGAGCGAATTCATCATCGTGACGGTCCGCGGTGTGCTCTACGAGCTCGAGCGCCGCTGCCAGGGCACCGGCAAGAAGTTCTACTTCCCCGCGGTGCAGCCCACCTGCGTCAACATGGATCTCATCACGCTCGAGAAGCTCGTGCGCTGCCTGGAGACGGGTGAGGGCGAGGTGCAGATCGGCGTGTCGGACGAGGCTGCCGACCAGGCCAAGCTCACGCTCGACCGTATGCTCGAGTACGCAGCACGCTAGAACAATGTTGCATGAGGGACGGTCCCTTATGTCACATTCAAGGGAGAGGATTCCTGTGGAAACCAAGCAATACCCCGATATGGAGTGCGACGTCGTCATTGCCGGCTGCGGCGTAGCGGGTCTGTACGCGGCCCTCAATCTGCCGACGAGCACGCGCGTGATCATGCTCTCCAAGGGCGCGGTCGATGAGTGCGATTCGATGCTCGCGCAGGGCGGCATCTGCGTGCTGCCCGAAGGCTCGGACTACGATGCCTTCTTTGAGGACACCATGCACGCCGGCCACTACGAGAACCGCCGCGAGAGCGTCGACATCATGATTCGCTCGAGCCGCTCGGTCATCAACGACCTGCTGGCCATGGGCGTGGATTTTGAGCGCAGGGCTGACGGCAGCCTCGACTTTACCCGCGAGGGCGCGCATGGCCGTCCGCGCATCGCCTTCCATGCCGACATCACCGGCAAGGAGATCACGACTAAGCTGCTCCAGGCCGTCCGCAAGCTGGACAACGTGCAGATTTTGGAGCACGTGGCCATGACCGACATCCTAACGGGCGAGCGCGATGGCGCCACGGTGTGTACCGGCGTCGTCGCCGTTCCCGTGGACGAGGACAACTCGGTTCGCCCCGCCGACGAGCTGGTAAATGCCGCCGAGGGCGTGCATGCCGGCGAGCCGTTTAAGATCCATGCCCGCCACACGCTGTGGGCGACGGGCGGTATCGGCGGCGTATACGACCATTCGACTAACTACCCGCAGCTCACGGGCGATGCCTGCTACATCGCTCAGGAGCATGGCATTAAGATGGAGCATCTGGACTACGTGCAGATCCACCCCACGGGACTGTTCTCGCCACAGCCGGGCCGCACCTTCCTGATCAGCGAGAGCTGCCGCGGCGAGGGCGCGATTTTGCTCAACGCCGCCGGTGAGCGCTTTACCGACGAGCTTCAGCCGCGCGATGTGGTCGCCGCCGCTATTCGCGAGCAGATGAAGCAGGACGGTACCGAGCACGAGTGGCTGAGCTTTGCCCCCGTCGAGCGCGACGTGGTGACCGGGCACTTTGCCAATATCCGCGCGCGCTGCCTGGAGGACGGCCGCGACATCTTGGACGAGCCCATCCCCGTTACGCCCACGCAGCACTACTTTATGGGCGGCGTGTGGGTCGACAAAGACGGCCGCACCTCGATGCCCGAGCTCTACGCCGCCGGCGAGACGGCCTGCAACGGCGTTCACGGCAAGAATCGCCTGGCTTCCAACAGCCTGCTCGAGGCGCTGGTCTGGGGTCGTCGCGCCGCGTGGTACATGCGCACCGGCGAGTCGCTCGCAGTGGATCAGGCGGGCGATCCCGCGCTCGATGGCCGTCATCGCGCCCTGGGCGCCGACCCTCTGGCAATCGATGATTTGGCCCGTGCCGCCGGCACGCAGGCCGTGGAGGAGTAGACCATGAATCCCATTACCATGAAGCTCGTCGTCGATGATCTGATTTTGCAAGCTCTGCGCGAGGACATTACGTTTGAGGACGTGAGCACGGCGAGCGTGTGCCCCACGGCGCGTCCCGCCACGGTGGAGCTTATCGCCAAGGCCGACGGCATTATCGCCGGCTTGGATGTGTTTGCCCGCACCTTTGAGCTGCTGGATTCGCAGAGCTCGGTGCTGCTCGACGTTGCCGATGGCGACGAGGTGCATGCCGGCGACCATGTGGGTCAGGTGCGCGGCGATGCGCGCGTGCTGCTTTCGGGTGAGCGCGTGGCGCTCAACTACCTGCAGCGCATGAGCGGCATCGCTACCTACACGCACAGCATGGCCGCGGCGCTCGAGGGAACCAAGACCGTGCTCGTCGACACGCGCAAGACCACGCCGGGCATGCGCGTGTTTGAGAAGGCGGCGGTTGAGATTGGCGGCGGCAGCAACCACCGCTACAACCTGTCGACGGCCGTCATGCTCAAGGACAACCACATCGATGCCGCCGGTGGCGTGACGCGCGCGATCGAGATGGCGCGCGCCCACGCGTCGTTTACCACGACGGTCGAGATTGAGTGCGAGAACCTGGACATGGTACGCGAAGCCGTGGAGGCCGGTGCCGATATCATCATGTTCGACAACATGACCCACGACGATATGGCTGCCGCGATTGAGCTTATCGCCGGCCGCGCCAAGACCGAGTGCTCGGGCAATGTGGATGCCAGCAATATCCGCGCCCTGGCCGATCTGGGCGTCGACTTTATTAGCTCGGGCGCGCTGACACACTCCGCCCCGATTCTCGACCTCTCGCTTAAGCACCTGCGTCTGCTGGACGGTAAATAATGAACGCCCGCGAGCGTCGCCGTGCCATCATGGACGTGCTCGAGGTGGCCAAGGAGCCCGTTTCGGGCAGCGCACTTGCCCGCGAGGTTGGCGTGAGCCGTCAGATCGTGGTTCAGGATATTGCCCTGCTGCGTGCCGATGGGCACGATGTCGTGGCAACCAACCGTGGTTATGTGCTGCAGGAGGCCCCCAGCAGCCCCGCCGTGCCCACGCGCTTGGTCAAGGTTCGCCACAGCGTGGAGCAGGCAGGCGATGAGCTCACGAGTATCGTCGACGCCGGCGGCGCCGTGCTCAACGTGATCGTCAATCACCGCGTGTACGGTAAGATCACGGCCGACCTGGACATTCGCAATCGTCGAGATGTTGAGCGCTACCTGCACGATATCGAGAGCGGCAAGAGCTTTCCGCTGCTAACGGTGACCAGCGGCTACCACTTCCATCGCATCGCCGCGGAGGATGAGCAAACCCTCGACGAGATCGAGGCCATGCTCAAGGAGAAGGGCTACCTTGCCGATTTAATGCCCTACGAGGATGATCTCTCGTAGCCGACGCTGCATCTATAAGTTGCGGTGAAATAGTTCCTAAAATCGGCATCTAAGCCATAAAACAGGAACTATTCCACCGCAACTGCCAAGGGTCCCGCTCCAAATTAGCTGCCCACACATGCAAAAGGAGGCCTCCGCGGCGATGCGGAAGCCTCCTTTTTTGTGCACGGTGTACTTTTGAGTGTGCAAGTGGGGAGTTGTTACTCCTCGACGATCTCGGTGATCGCGCCAGCGGGGCAAGCGTCCTGGCAAGCGCCACAGGCGACGCAGGAGTCCTCGTCAGCGACGGTAGCGACGTCCTGGAGCTCCAGAACGCCAGCGGGGCAGGAGTCGACGCAAACGCCACAAGCGATGCACTCGTCGGCATCAATTACGGGATGAGCCATGGTAGTTTCCTCTCTGTTGACCGACGCTACAGGCGATGCGCGCCGGTTTGATTCGGGCAAAAACATACCACGGGAGCGACCGTTTGCAATACCCTCTGGCCGGCATCTTCATACCGTTCGCCGAGTATGCCAAGGTTTACTAAAAAACACGCAGGTGGGGCCGTTGAGCTGCGCAAATGTTAGCTAAAGGTGACTTGAAATATTGAGCTATTGAGCGCGCCTGCGGAAAGGGCATCCCGTTATTTGGCCGAAAAACGGGTCGCAGTTTCCGGTTGGGCCCGCTAGCGGAAACTGCGACCCGGTATCAGCTCTCAAAACGGGATACGGTTTCCGGTTGAGTCTTCAGACGGAAACTGCGACCCGGAATCCACGCTCAAACCGGGACGAGCTTTCCACAAGACGGCCCCCAGGCACCCCCGGACGCAAACCTCAGCCATCTCTACATAGATCTCGATAGATTTGCCGAGAACTCAAACAGTGCGTCTACCTGCGTATTTGCGAACCTAAACTCTCGGCAATAAGAAATCTTATATGAATTGACTTAGATTTTGTATATTCCGGCCCATAAGGGGATACACTACATCCTGAAAGACAAGCCGAAGCGCCGCGCGACAGATCGTCGAGGCGGCGCGAACGCAAAAGAGAGAGGGAATTTCTAATGAGTAAGATTCTTGGTATCGACCTTGGTACTACTAACTCCGCTATGGCCGTCCTCGAGGGCGGTTCTCCGACCATTATCGTGAACGCCGAGGGCGACCGCACCACCCCGTCCGTCGTGGGCTTCCGTGCCGACGGCGACCGCGTCGTTGGTAAGGCCGCTAAGAACCAGGCTGTCACCAACCCCAAGAACACCGTGTTCTCCATCAAGCGCTTCATGGGCCGCAAGTACTCCGAGTGCACCTCCGAGATCAAGACCGTGCCGTATGAGGTCAAGGAGGGCCAGGGTGGCCGTGCCGTCGTCGACATCGAGGGCAAGGATTACACCGCCGAGCAGGTGAGCGCCATGACGCTCGCGAAGATGAAGGCCGACGCCGAGAAGTATCTGGGCGAGACCGTCACCGACGCCGTCATCACCGTCCCGGCCTACTTCAACGACGCCCAGCGTCAGGCCACCAAGGACGCCGGCAAGATCGCTGGCCTCAACGTCAAGCGTATCGTCAACGAGCCGACCGCTGCTGCTCTTGCCTATGGCCTGGACAAGCAGGGCACCGACCAGCGCATCCTGGTCTTCGACCTGGGCGGCGGCACCTTCGACGTCTCCATCCTCGACCTCGCCGACGGCGTGTTTGAGGTTCTGTCCACCTCGGGCGATAACCACCTGGGCGGCGACGACTGGGATCAGCGCGTCATCGACTGGATGGCCGATAAGTTCCAGCAGGAGAACGGTGTCGACCTGCGTCAGGACCCCATGGCCCTGCAGCGTCTGAAGGAGGCCGCCGAGAACGCCAAGAAGGAGCTCTCCGCCGCCCAGCAGACCACCATCAACCTACCGTTCATCACCATGAACCAGTCCGGCCCGCTGCACCTCAACTACACGCTGACCCGCGCCGAGTTCGAGAAGATCACCCGCGACCTGCTCGAGCGCTGCAAGCAGCCTGTCACCAACGCCCTGCGCGACGCCAAGCTTAAGCTCTCCGATCTGACCGAGGTCATCCTCGTCGGCGGTTCCACCCGTATGCCCGCCGTCCAAGAGCTCGTCAAGACCATGACCGGCAAGCAGCCCAACATGTCCGTGAACCCCGACGAGGTCGTTGCCGATGGCGCTGCCGTCCAGGGCGGCGTGCTTACCGGCGACGTCGAGGGCATCCTGCTGCTCGACGTTACCCCGCTGTCGCTGGGCGTCGAGACCATGGGCGGCATCATGACCAAGATGATCGACCGCAACACCACGATCCCGACCTCCAAGACCGAGGTCTACTCCACCGCTGCCGACAACCAGACCAGCGTCGAGATCAACGTGCTCCAGGGCGAGCGCGAGCTTGCTCGCGACAACAAGTCGCTCGGTAAGTTCCAGCTGACCGGCATCCCGGCTGCCCGCCGCGGCGTGCCGCAGATCGAGGTTACCTTCGACATCGACGCCAACGGCATCGTCAAGGTTTCCGCTAAGGACAAGGGCACCGGCAAGGAGCAGCAGATCACCATCTCCGGCTCCACCGCGCTTTCCGATGACGAAGTCGATCGTATGGTCAAGGACGCCGAGGCTCATGCCGAGGAGGACAAGAAGCAGAAGGAAGAGGTCGAGGTTCGCAACCAGACCGACAGCCTGTGCTACTCCACCGAGCAGACCCTCAACGAGCTGGGTGACAAGGTTTCCGCCGACGTGAAGTCCAAGGCCGAGGCCGCTATCGCCGACGCCAAGAAGGCGCTCGAGGGCTCTGACGTCGAGGCCATCAAGGCCGCCGGCGAGTCCCTGCAGTCCGTGGCCTACGAGCTGGCCCAGGTTGTCTACGCCGACGCTCAGCAGCAGACCGACGGTGCCGCAGGCGCCCAGCCTGCCGACGATGATGTTGTCGACGCCGACTACGAGGTTGTGGACGACGAGGACAAGTAATCATGTCCGCTCGTAAAGCTCGCACGGAGGCGGCCGCCGTTGGTGCCGCCCCCGTTGACTCTGAGGAGAAGGACGTGAAGATTCCCGTAGAGGCCGCAGACGTTACCGAGGCCAACGAGGCCCCGGCCGCCGAGGCTGCCGAGAACCAAGTAGAGGATTCCAACAAGGAGGCGACGATGACCGAGGACGAGATGGTGGAAGCCGCTATCCGCGCCGGTGAGGAAGCCGCCGACAACGACTTTAAGCTCAAGTTCGAGCAGGCTCAGAAAGAGCTTGCCGACGTGCGCAACGAGCTCGATGCTGCGGCAGAGGCTCAGAAGGCCGCCGAGGACAAGGCAAAGGACGCCACCGAGCGCACCGCCCGTCTGCAGGCCGACTGGGAGAACTTCCGTCGCCGCACCGCCAATGAGCGTATCGCCGAGCGCGAGCGCGCGACCGAGAAGCTCGTCACCGCGCTGCTGCCGGTGGTCGACGATATCGAGCGTGCGATCGACCATGCCCGCAGCCAGGAGCTTGCCGACGACTTTAAGCAGTTCGTCGACGGTGTCGACGCGGTGCATGCCAAGCTGCTCGATGTGTTTGCGCACGAGGGCGTTGAGCCCATCGACCCCAAGGGCGAGGCGTTCGATCCGCTCGAGCATCAGGCCGTGGGTCGCGTCGAGGACGCATCGCAGTACGACGAGACCGTCAACGATGTATACCAGAAGGGCTACCGCATGGCGGATCGCATCCTGCGTTCCGCGATGGTGACGGTGACCTACGGTGGCGAGAAGCGCCCCGCACCGGAGCCCGAAGCGGCGCCCGAGGATGCTGCGGCCGATACGGCCGAGAGCACCGAGGAGTAATTGAGAAGGGCCCCGGGGCAACACCCGGGGCCCTTTCTGGCCTAGTGCCATATGAAAGCATGAGCCGCCGTCCGCAGGGGCGGCGGATGAAACAGGAGAGGAGCTACGATGGCTGCAGGCAAAACCTTCTATGACATCCTGGGCGTATCCAAGAGCGCCTCCGACAAAGAGATCAAGAGCGCGTTTCGCAAGCTCGCGCAAAAATATCACCCCGATGCCGGCGGCGACGAGGCCAAGTTCAAGGAGATCAGCGAGGCCTACGAGACGCTTTCGGACGAGAAGAAGCGCAAAGAGTACGACCAGATGCTCATGTTTGGCGGCATGCCGGGCGCGGGCGGCGCGTATGGCGGCGGCTACGGTGCCGGCGCGGGTGCCAGCGGCTGGGGCGACATCTTCGACAGCATCTTTAGCGGTAACGGCGCCTGGGGCAGCGATTGGGGCTCGGGCTTTGCCGGGGCTGCGGGCGCTGCCGGTGCCGGCGCGGGTCGCAGCCGTGCTCGCAAGGGCGGCGACCTGTCGCTGACTGTCGACGTGACGGCCGAGGACGCGTTTCGCGGCGTGACGCACAAGGTCACCTACCGCATTCCCTCGACGGGCGAGCAGCAGACCATCACGGTCTCGGTGCCTGCGGGTGCGGTCGACGGCGGCAAGCTGCGCTACAAGCGTCGCGGCGAGTATGGCGTTGCCGGCGGCGAGCGCGGCGACCTGGTCGTGACCACGCACGTGGAGGAGCATCCACTGTTTAAGCGTAAAGGTGCCGACGTGACCATGGAGGTACCGGTCTCGGTCTATGAGGCGGCGCTTGGCTGCACGGTTGACGTGCCGACGCCCGGCGGTGCGACGGTTCGTCTAAAGGTGCCCGCGGGTACCCAGACGGGCAAGAAGTTCCGCTTTAAAGAGATGGGTGCGCCTGACGTTAAGCATCGCGGGCGCACCGGTGCACTGCTTGTCGAGATCAAGGTGCAGGTTCCCACGAACCTGTCCGATGACGAGCGCGATGCCATGACCAAGCTGCGCGAGGCCGACACGCGCGACTACCGCGAGAAGGTCAACCGTTACAAGGCGACATACTAGGGCGGGCGTGGCGCACGCCCGCGCCCACGGGCTTATGATGGACGATAACGAGACGGAAAGGGGTCAGGTAGCATGGCCGAGGACAATAGGAACAAACCGCTGTACATGATCAGCGTGGCGGCCGAGCTGACCGGCATGCATCCGCAGACTCTGCGCGTCTACGAGTCCAAGGGCTTGGTGAACCCCCAGCGCTCGGGCGGCAACACGCGTCTGTATTCGCGTGCCGATATCGAGCGCCTGGAGCTCATCAACCAGCTGACTGACGAGGGCATCAACCTTGCCGGCGTGGTGCGCATCCTCGATATGAAGGAGCGTGCCGAGGAGCGCGAGCGCGAAAACGAAAAGCTCCGCGCCCGCGTGCGCCAGCTCGAGGACGAGCTGCACGAGTACAAGATGCAGAAGAAGATCACCGCCCTGGCCCCGCGCGACGGCTCAGTTAACCCCGAGCAAGTCATGCGCAAGCTTTTGGGCGCCGGAGGGGATTTGTAGTTACGCGGTTTTTCCAAACCGCGTAACGGGCCGACGCTGCGCGCCGCCCAGAGCGACAATTTGTCATTCAAAAGGCAAGGCATGACCAGAAGGTCTATGCCTTGCCTTTTTCATGCCAACTTGTCGCTCTGGACGTCGCTCGCTGTCCGTCCTCTACCTGCGGCGTTGCCTTGCTCCGGATACGGTAGGGTAGTCATTGGGGACGTTCTTAAATGACTGGTCAAAGGGGACATTCTTGCGGCACTTGGCAGTTGGGGACGTTCCTTTTGTGCCGGCACTTTGGGACACTCCTTGTCAGAAGAGTGATGCAAGGTGCTCGTCCTTTACTTTACTGAGATAAAGTGAACGTGTAGATTCGTAACCCACTCGCAACCGTTCTATGGCACGATATTGAACGAATGTATGCTATGCGCCCAAATCTTTTGGGCAGAGTGGGAGACAGTATGGTCAAGCTGTACGAGGACGGCATCTACCTGCGCGGCGGCAGCGAGGTTGTGCCTGCGGCCGAGGCCGCCGAGCGCGGTATTACGCAGACGCCCGAGGATGCCAAGCGTGGCACCATCGCGTATTCGATCCTCCAGGCACACAACACGTCCGGCGACCCCGAGGCGCTCAAGATTCGCTTCGATGCCATGGCGAGCCATGACATCACCTTTGTCGGCATCATCCAGACGGCGCGCGCCTCGGGCATGGAGCAGTTCCCGCTGCCTTACGTGCTCACCAACTGCCATAACTCGCTGTGCGCCGTGGGCGGCACCATCAACGAGGACGACCACGTCTTTGGCCTTTCCGCGGCCAAGAAGTACGGCGGCATTTTCGTCCCGCCGCACATCGCCGTCATCCACTCCTTTATGCGTGAGAACTTCGCCGGTTGCGGCAAGATGATCTTGGGTTCCGACTCGCACACCCGCTACGGCGCCCTGGGCACCATGGCCGTGGGCGAGGGCGGCGGCGAGTTGGCCAAACAGCTGCTGCGCGACACCTACGACGTTGCCTATCCCGGCGTCGTCGCCATCTACCTCACGGGCGCCCCACGCCCCGGCGTCGGTCCGCACGATGTGGCGCTCGCCATCATCCGCGCCGTCTTTGCCAAGGGCTACGTCAAGAACAAGGTCATGGAGTTTGTGGGCCCCGGCATCGCGAGTATGACGACCGACTACCGCAACGGCGTCGACGTCATGACTACCGAGACCACCTGCCTTTCCTCCATTTGGGCAACTGACGAGGACACACACGCGTTTTTGACCATGCACGGCCGCGGCGACGACTACCGCGAGCTCAAGCCCGCCGATGTTGCCTACTACGACGGTTGCGTCGAGGTCGACCTGTCGAGCATTAAGCCCATGATCGCGCTGCCGTTCCATCCTTCTAATGGCTTTGAGATCGACGAGCTCAACGAGAACCTCGAGGACATCCTGCACGAGGTGGAGCTCGAGGCCGCCAAGATCGGCGAGGGCAAGACACACTTTAGCCTGCTCGACAAGATCGTCGACGGCAAGCTGCACGTGCAGCAGGGTGTTATCGCCGGCTGCTCGGGCGGCAACTACGACTCCGTGGTCCAGGCTGCCCGCGTGCTCAAGGGCGCCAACACCGGCTGCGGCGAGTTTTCGCTGTCGGTCTATCCCACAAGCCAGCCCGTGGCGCTCGAGCTCACGCGCCGTGGCTACATCTACGACCTTATGGAGGCCGGTGCGATCGTGCGCACGGCGTTCTGCGGCCCGTGCTTCGGTGCCGGCGACACGCCCGCCAACAACGGCCTTTCGATCCGCCACACCACGCGCAACTTCCCCAACCGCGAGGGTTCCAAGCCGGGTAATGGCCAGCTGAGCGCCGTGGCCCTGATGGACGCCCGCTCCATTGCGGCGACGGCTGCCAACGGCGGCATCCTGACGCCGGCGACCGACCTGCCCGAGGAGACTTGGGACGAGGCCTGCGAGTACACCTTTGACGATGCGCCGTACAAGAAGCGCGTGTACTGGGGCTTTGGCAAGGCGGAGCCTGCCGACGAGCTGGTCGAGGGTCCCAACATCAAGCCGTGGCCCGCGATGGAGCCCCTCGGCGACGACATCCTGCTTAAGGTGTGCTCCAAGATCATGGACCCGGTCACCACGACCGACGAGCTTATTCCTTCGGGCGAGACGAGTTCCTTCCGCTCCAACCCGCTGGGTCTGGCCGAGTTTACGCTCAGCCGTCGCGATCCGGCCTACATGGGTCGTTCCAAGGAGGTCGACGCCGTGGAGAAGCGCCGTGTGGCCGGTGAGGCCGCAGGCGACCTGGCGGCAATCGATGCCGAGCTTGCCAGCGTGTTTGAGGCGCTGGCCGGTGCGGGCGTCGCGGCAGACGCCAAGGCGACCGAGTACGGCTCCATGCTCTATGCCAAAAAGCCCGGTGACGGTTCTGCCCGCGAGCAGGCCGCGAGCTGCCAGCGCGTGATTGGCGGTCTGGCCAACATCGTCCACGAGTACGCCACTAAGCGCTATCGCTCCAACGTGATGAATTGGGGCATGGTGCCCTTCCAGATGGAGGCCGAGCCCAACTTTGAGGTGGGCGACTACGTCTTTGTGCCGGGTATACGCGACGCGCTCGATGGCGACCTAAAGGACATCGCCGCCTACGTGGTGCGCGCCGACGGCACGGTCGAGCAGATTGAGCTCTACATTGCCGATATGACGGCAGAGGAGCGTGCCATCGTCAAGGCCGGCTGCCTGATCAACTACAACAAGTTCAAGGCCGCTGCCGAGTAACGTTGCTGTACGCCCCGGACACACCTTTCCCTCGTGCTCACGCGCTTCGCGAGGGTCGCCCGAGGGAAAGGTGTGGCCGGGGCTATCGCGACGTTCTCGTTGGGTCTTGAGGGACGCTAATAAATAGACTTGCTTGATGCCGCCTCTGTTATCGGGGCGGCTTCTTTTTGTCGAAAACCACCACAAAGGTGCCTGCCCGGCGGGTCCTTACTTCGATGGGGTCCAGGTTATTTCATCGTCAAATAGCCAAGTGCGTGCCGAGCCACTGTTGCGCGCTGTCTGCGGATCGGGCTCGCAAGTTTGTTCGTAGGCATCCTCGGTACACCGATCCATAAAATCGACGACTGCCGTCTGGTCGCCCTCCATGACGTAGATTACGTTGCCATCCGAGATATAGACCCCCGGTCCTTCATTGTCCACGTAGCCGGGGTCGTATGAGACGTTGCACAATCTGCTCCCGTTTGCCGCATCGAGCTCAAGGGTCGAATAATACCCGCCAACCATTTGGCCATTCTTGGCTCGATATGTTGCGGCGCCGTACCACCGCTTAAACGTCTTGCCTTTGAGTAAACTGGTTGCCTTGCCGATAAGTTGCTCATTTTTGGTGTAGCGTGTGGCCCCAAGTTCGATACGGGGATAGTTGCTGACCCCAAGCGCTGCGGGCGTACCGTCAAAATCGACGGTGATCGAATCGGGTTTGACGATATCGGTGAGGACCTCGATGGGATAGCTTACGGTCTCAACCGCCGCCTGCGTCGCAGAGGCGGGGAGAAATGCGAGATAGATAATTCCTACGCCGACTGCGGTAATCGCAAACGCTAAGACGAGCAGGCCGATATAGGTGGAGCGTTTCACGGCGGGTACCTCGCAAACAGTATGCATTCATTAAGATAAGTGATACCAGCTTACGACAATATTCAAAAGAAAGCGATCGGTCGAAATGACGGGGCGAAAAGGCCCTATTGGGCTTCGATTTGACCTCTAATAGGAATATTTGCCCCACTCATTCTGGGCGAGAGGTCAATAATTGAGTCCACGAGTCTTGAGCGATACTATTCTCACTAAATCTCGATTTGTAACATCTTGGTCGCTAAAAGTGGGCCTGGTGTTACAGATTTAGATTTTTGATCCGGGTGTTTTCTGTTCGTCTCGATCTGTAACAGTTAGACCCTAATTTGCCGAGTAGATGTTACAGATTTAGATAAACGGGTGCCGCTGGTCATTTCATCTCGATCTGTAACATCTAGAGCCATAAACAGCCGCTAGATGTTACAGATTGAGATAGTAAGGGGACGAGGCCGTAGCGGGTGAGCGCACCTGCTCCCTATCTTTCAATCACTCAGAAAATCTTATATATAGAGACTTAGATTTGTGTATAAGATCGCGCAAAGCTGGCAACAATACTTCTCGAACAACGTGAAGCCGCCCCGTAGGGCGGCCACCCCAAGAGAGGTGATTCCATGAGAATCGATAAGCTAGCAATGACGTCGCGCGAGGCGCTGCAGACCGCCATGAGCGCGGCTGCCGATGCGCAGGCCGGCGCGGTGGAGCCGATCCACCTGCTGTCCGCCCTGCTCGGTGCCGGCGAGCGCAATATCTCCGTGATTATTGAGCGCATCGGTGCCGACCCGGCTCAGCTTGCACGCTCCACACAGGATGCCATCGACCACGCGCCCAAGGTTTCGGGCGAGGGCCAGCAGATGGGCCTGTCCAACGAGCTCGTCCGCGTCATCGAAAAGGCCGAGAAGAAGGCCACCAAGATGGGCGACAGCTTTGTGGTGACTGAGCATCTGCTCATGGCACTTGCCGAGGACAAGGGCGAGGCGGGCCGCGTGCTGCGCGACGCCGGCGTGACCAAGGAGCGCATCGAGCAGGTCTACGAGGAGCTGCGTGGCGATGACCGCGTGACATCTGCCGAGGACAAAACCCAGTTTGAGGCGCTGGAGCAGTACGGTCGCAACATCTGTGACCTCGCCCGCGCCGGCAAGCTCGACCCGGTCATCGGCCGTACCGACGAGATCCGCCGTACCATTCAGGTCCTGTCCCGCCGCACCAAGAATAACCCTGTGCTCATCGGCGAGCCGGGCGTCGGCAAGACGGCCATCGTCGAGGGCATCGCCCAGCGTATCGTGGCCGGCGACGTGCCGAGCACCCTGCGCGACCGCGACCTTATCGAGCTCGACATGAGCGCGCTGGTCGCCGGCGCCAAGTACCGCGGTGAGTTCGAGGACCGCTTGAAGGCCGTGCTCAAGGAGGTACAGAAGTCCGAGGGCAAGGTCATCCTGTTCATCGATGAGCTCCACACCATCGTGGGTGCGGGTGCTACCGAGGGTTCTATGGACGCCGGCAACATCCTCAAGCCGGCGCTCGCCCGCGGCGATCTGCATGCGATCGGCGCGACCACGCTCGACGAATACCGCAAGTACATCGAGAAGGACGCGGCGCTCGCCCGTCGTTTCCAGACCGTTATGGTGAGCGAGCCTACCGTCGAGGACACCATCTCAATCCTGCGTGGCCTCAAGGAGAAGTACGAGATCTTCCACGGCGTGCACATCACCGATAGCGCGCTCGTGGCTGCCGCCGACCTCTCCGATCGCTATATCGCCGACCGCTTCCTGCCCGACAAGGCCATCGACCTGGTCGATGAGGCCGCAAGTCGCCTGCGCATGGAGCTCGACAGCATGCCGGTCGAGATCGACGCCACCACGCGTCAGCTCACCCAGCTGCAGATTGAAGAGCAGGCGCTCATGAAGGAGACCGACGACGCCTCCAAGGAGCGTCTGGAGGCCCTGCGCCAAGAGATTGCCGAGGTCCAGGAAAAGCTCAACGTGCAAAAGGCCGGCTGGCTCAACCAGAAGAACGCCATCGACCACGTGCAGGAGCTTAAGGGCCAGCTCGACGAGGCCAAGAGCGAAGAGGAGCGCGCGACGCGCAACGGCGACCTGGGCCGTGCGTCCGAGCTACGCTACTCCGTGATTCCGGGTCTGCAGCAGCAGATTCAGGATTCTGAGGCTGCGCTCGAGGCGCAAAAGCAGCAGGACGGCGAGGGCCTCAACGAGCAGGTGACCTCCGATGAGATCGCCGAGGTTGTGAGTGCCTGGACCGGCGTGCCCGTGTCCAAGATGATGCAGGGCGAGCTCGACAAGCTGAAGGGCTTGGAGGGTGAGCTGCATAAGCGCGTCATCGGCCAGGACGAGGCCGTCTCCGCCGTGGCCGCGGCCGTGCGTCGCAGCCGTGCGGGCCTTTCCGATCCGGACAAGCCCATCGGCAGCTTCTTCTTCCTGGGCCCCACCGGCGTGGGCAAGACCGAGCTCGCCAAGGCGCTTGCCGAGTGCCTGTTCGACGACGAGCGCGCGCTCGTGCGTATCGACATGTCCGAGTACATGGAGAAGTTCAGCGTCCAGCGTCTGATCGGTGCGCCCCCGGGATACGTGGGTTACGACGAGGGCGGCCAGCTCACCGAGGCCGTGCGCCGTCGTCCCTACTCCGTGATCTTGCTCGACGAGATGGAGAAGGCCCATCCGGATGTCTTTAACGTGCTGCTGCAGGTGCTCGACGACGGTCGCCTGACCGACGGTCAGGGTCGCCAGGTGTCCTTCAAGAACACGATCATCATCATGACGTCTAACGTGGGCTCCAAGGCTATCGCCGAGCTTTCCGGCAAGGACGAGGAGGAGATGCGCCATCAGGTCGACGCGGCCATGGCTCAGACCTTCCGCCCCGAGTTCCTCAACCGTATCGACGATATCGTGGTGTTCCATCCGCTCGGTATGGCGCAGATCGAGAAGATCGTCGACATCCAGCTCGCCGACGTCCGCGCGCGTCTGGCCAAGGAGCGCATGACGCTTGCCATCACCCCGGCGGCCAAGCAGATGCTCGCCGTGGGCGGCCTGGACCCGGTCTTTGGCGCCCGTCCGCTCAAGCGTCTGGTTCAGCGCGAGGTCGTGGATGCCATCGCCGCCGCTATCATCGACGGCACGGTGCGCGAGGGCGATCAGGTGACGGTCGATGTCGACAAGGACGGTGGCTTTACCGTCGTGTGCGACAACACGCCGGCGGCCACCTACGAGGTCCCCGACGCAGAGTAAATTATGGGGCCGGCTTTAACCGCACCTCATCGCAAAACGCCAAGGGCGGCGGATCCAATCGGGTCCGCCGCCCTTTTTCGTGCGACAATCGATGATGTTGAGCATGAGCACATGGCAAGGAGATATGCAGATGAAAGACGAGAACAAGACGCACGCACCGGTTGCTGAGGCAGCGCCCGCCGCGCCGGTCGCACCGAAGGCTTCTCCCAAACCGGCGCCCAAGCCGCGCGACCCCTACATCCGTGCCGAGAACGAGGACGATGACGGCTACGATCCCTACAGCGATCGCCGCCCCGAGCGCGAGCCGATGTTCGAAGCCGACCCCTGGCGCTAAGTGCCACCCAAAAGGCCACCAATAAGTTGCGGTGAAATAGGGACTGTTTTGCGGTTTGACCAGCAAAAACAGCCCTATTTCACCGCAACTGCGTTAGGGATTTTTCTACAGGGGGAGGGTAGTCAAAAAAGCCCCGTCCCAAATTGACTGCTCAGGGGAGTCGCATTCGAGCTCGGTTGTCCTCTTAGCCACTCGATATCCTTCGGAGCAATAACGGTGATAAAACTTGCTTAAGTGTTAATCAAGCTACACACAATCTTGCTCTCTAATTAATCAAGAATCGCTATAATTTTGATTAGCTAGAGAGCAAGATTGGAGAATCATGGCATTCAACGACTTGATCGCCCAGAAAATAAAGGACTTTGAACAGCAGGGGGTTCCGCAGGTCTTTGAGCGAGACCTTGATCTAGGAAACCCACAGGAGCCAAAGCGCGACAACATCGTAAATGTGATTGTGGGGGCCCGCCGTTGTGGAAAGACGTATCGCCTGTATCAGGAGATGCGGCGGCTTCAGAGCCGGGGCGTCGAGCTTGACCGGATGCTTTACTTCAATTTTGAGGATGAGCGCTTGCGCCCGTATGAGCCATCGCTGCTGGCGGACGTGCTCGACACGTTCTATGCGCTGTATCCTGTTGCTCGAACCGAGGGCGCTTACATTTTCTTTGACGAGATCCAGGAAATTCCCGAATGGGGTGCGTTTCTGCGGCGTGTAGTCGATACGGAGAAAGCGACCGTCTATGTGACGGGATCTTCTTCTAAGATGCTGTCCTCAGAACTTAAGAGCGAGTTCAGGGGTCGTTCTCTTGTGCGAGAGCTTTTTCCGTTGAGTTTTTCGGAATACGTTCGATATAAGACGGGGAGCGTTCTCGAGCCAGATGCGACCTTTTCCCCGAGCGATGCAGCGCTGCTTCGACATCATCTGATCGGGTATCTTGAACAAGGGGGATTCATCGCGACACTTGAGCAGACGCCCACAGACGCGATTCAGCTGCTACAGGAATATGCTTCGCGAACGGTCGCTATGGACGTCGTTGAGCGTTACGACGTCAAGAACCCTCGCCTGGCATCGCTGTTCTTGACGCGGTGTATGGCATCTTCGGGACGAGAGCTGTCAGTGAACAAAGTGTACAACGAGTTCAAGAGCAGACAGATACCCGTCAGTCGTAATTCGCTCAGCGATTTACTTGAGTATTATGAGGACGCCTACCTGTTATTTTCTGTGCCGGAGTTCACGCGTTCACTGGCAAATAACATGCGGTCTGCGTCTAAGGTCTACGCTGTCGACCCTGCGATGTTTGGAGCATTCTCTCCCGCATCAGCATTGGACCAGGGCCAGAGGCTCGAGACCGCAGTGTTCAATGCGCTAAGAAGAAAGACTCCCGCGGTGAGGACCGGCTCGGTCTGCCGCCTGCTGATCAAAGAGAAGAGCAAAAGCCATGAGGTGGACTTTGTGGCTGGGGACGCGCTTCTCATGCGGGCTTATAGCCTGATTCAGGTGAGTGCGGATATGGCACGTGAGAAAACGCGCGAGCGCGAAATTGCCGCGCTTGATGCCTCGATGGCCCAGTTCGATCTTGGCGAGTCGGCAATCGTTACCATGGATGAACAGACCGATATTTCATGCGAGCACGGTGTGGTCCACGTTGTGCCCGCATGGAAGTGGCTCCTTGCCTAATCATCTATGGACCTGTGGGGTCAGGACCTCCTGGCTCCCTCATCACGGTTGGGGAGCACCTTGCTGCGCCAGGCTAGTCCTGGGCTTTGATACTCGGCATCAGAATCTGGGCGAGGTAGTCGGTCTCGAGTTTGGCGGCGGCGTCGGCCTTGCCGTCTTTGCCGACCAGCACGTTCTTGATCTGGCTATAGGTATAGCGGTTGCCGGTCGTAAGCTCGACAAGCTCAATGGCCGTGTCCATGGGGTAGGTTGACACGGGGTTCTGCGTCTGTCCGTTGATGGTCTGGGGCACCACGTACGGATAGACGGGGCCGCTGGCGTAGACGGTATAACCGTTGCCTAGATTGGCCGCGCCCAAAACCGTATCGCCTTCATCGGGCGTAAAGCTCTCGCCCTCGCGCACCGCGACGAGCGTCACGAGCGGCGTATTGGCGTCGTCGCCCAGATAGATGCATAGCGTGCTTCCGTTTTGCCAAGTTGCGACCTTGCCGTACCACTCGACGGGAATATCGAGCTGGTAGAGGTCGGTTGCCTTGTGGCGAGCGTCAGCATCACGGGACGCCTGTGCCTTTTGCGCGCTCACGGCATTGACGGCGGCGTCGCGCCGCGCGGTTGCTGCCTGCTGGAGCACTTTGGCAGCCGCGGCGGAGCTCGCACCGCCCTCCTCGGCATACTTGGCGGCGGCATCGATCTGGTCGTCGGTTACCGTGTCGGCCGAAGGCACCTTGAGCTTAAAGGTAGCCTGGGCACTTAAATCCTGTTCATCACTCTTAACGGTGACCTGCGTCTTGGTGGTCGGGACGGTATAGATGGTGCCGTCGGCCGCGATGGGGGAGGCAGCGATGGAGAGCGTGTAATCGCCAGGCAGCAGTTTGATGCCGCGGCCGTGCTCGTCAACATAGAGCGTTTCGCTCACGGAGGAGCCATCAGCGTCCTGACCACTCACCTGTACGGGAATCTTGGAGCCGGTAGAACAGTCGAGGCCCGCGGCATGCACGCCAATCTGCACTGACATCATCGTGTGGGCATTGGCGGCGGTGATGGCAGCCTGCTCTTGCCGGTATCCGTTCCAGGCTGCGTAGCCTGCGCCGCCGGCGACGAGCGCGACGGCCACGACACCGGCAACCATCAGGTTGCGGCGCTTGGGCGACATCTTGCGATGACGAACCTCGGCTTCGCGTGCCGAAGGAACGGACGGTAGGGGAATATCGCCCATGGCGATGGTCTCGTCCACGGCAGGAGCGGAGCCCAGGCCGGGAAGCTCGCGGGTCAGGGAATCTTCGGCCGGCAAGCTGCCGAGCAAGATGGTTTCCTCGCTCGTGTCGGATTCGGGCTGGTCGTCGGCCTCGCATTCGGATTCCTCGTGCCCCGCCTCGTCTTCGGTGGGCGCGGCGCCATCGTCTTTTGCATCCTGATCATCGGGCTGCGCCTCGATTTCCGGCTCATCCCGCACATCAACGCTCGAATCGTCAAACGCAATCTCGGTCAGCGCGATCTGGTCTAGGCTCTCCAGGGCCTCGGCACACGCTTCTGCATCTTGGGCCGCATCCTCTTGGCCTATCGTCTCATCTTTCATATATCCCCCAAGCTCAATATCGGGACAACACTGTACCCAAAAATGGAGCCATATAAAGCGCGTGCGAAATATAAGATCCGATTTAACTCGAGCGTATCGTTCGGCCGCATCCTCGCGGCAGCAAAAGGCCCCCGGAACGCGAACGAATCACATTCCGGGGGCTCTACAATGCGTTGAGTTGCGCGGAGCCGGCTATGCTGCTTCGTGCTCAAGCGATGTCTGCGCCAGGCGCGTTACTCGGCGTGTGCGTAATCAACCTTGGCGCGGCGAGCGGTAGCCTTCTCCCAATCGCTGGTGCCCTCAAAGACATCCTGCTTGTAGGGATTGCGGCCGAGCTTTTTGGCGCGGTAGGCGATGTAGATGATCGCGGCGACGTTGGCGATCAGTGCGGCGATCGAGACCGCGGTAGCGGCGCCGGGGTCGAGCGTGGAGTGGGTCACAAAGACGGACTCCTCCTGGAAGTACGGGAACACCTGGGCAAACATGCACCAAATGGCCAGCGTAAAGGCGCGGTTCTGGATCCAGCCGCCCTTGTTCCAGATAAAGGCGGCGACGGTGGGCGCCAACAGCAGCGCAAAGCCGCAGAACCAGGAATGGGTGGGCAGGCAGTTGTAGGTGTAGCAGAAGTTCCAGATGTCGTAGGCGATGATGTAGACCCAGGTCATGTCGGGCCACAGCATGTCGGTTTGATCCTCGGAGGCGTAGACGCTCCACCAACCGGTCATGCAGAAGATGTTGATGATACCGGCGATGCCGTTGAACACGTTGTTCCAGCCGGCCAGCTGCCTGGCGCCCTCGGAGGTGACCCAGGTGGACTCGCCCAGGACAAAGAAGTGATAGGCGCTCTCGAAGTCGGACACGACGGCGATCATGATGTTGATGGCGACGATCACAAACGGCCATGCGCGGAACCAATGCGCCTTGCCGATTTTGCCCCACTGGTACTTAATGGCAATGAAGCCCCAGCAACCGGCCAGCGCCGCGTATACCTTGGCGTAGTGGAACCAGCTGTTCTGGTACACATGGGTGGGGTTGGTGAGCGCCCACTCGGCGCCCTGTGAGACGCCGATGGCGATGGCGACGCAGTAGATGGTCATGGCCAGCGGAGCCACGCCAAAGATGATTGCCGCGCCCAGCTTGGTGCGGCGGCCGACCTCGTTGAGCACGATGAGACCAATAAAGACCATGGCCCAGCCGGTCCAGTGGATAAGGGTATCGCTACCCCAAACATCGAACAGCATGCTGCTCTCCTTTCACACGCCCGCGGCCCCTCTTCCGATCGCGGGCAGTTTGGCCAAATGTCGTCAGTTTTGGGGCTTGCGCTCCGGATACTTGGCGGTATAGCCCTCGATGTGGAGTGTCGAGGCGATGATTTCCTTGACCGTCTCGTCGGGCACATCGGGGTGCGTGCGGATATACATCAACAACCCCATGATGAGGGTGTAGAACGTCTCGTAGACATGGTCGATGCGTAGCTCATGATGGGCGACAAAATCCACCACGGTGGTGTCGCAGATATACTGCGCCACGCGCTGGACAACGTTGTGCAAAAAGCCGCCGTAGAGCGCACCGCTGCTCGAGGTGAGCGTGCTCGGCAGCTCGTGGCCGCTCACGACCAGACGCTTAAAGAGCGGGGCGACGGTGTCGAGCGCGCCCTCGATATCACCGACGGTGCGGCCGGCGTTCCACTGCTCGAGCTCGGAGATAAAACCGTCGATCGCCTCGTCCATAACAGCGGTGACGGCGGCGTCCATGTCGGCGAAGTAGTGGTAGAACAGCGAGCGTGTGCAGCCGGCTCGCTTGGTCACGGCTGATACCGATAGGTGGGACACGCCCAGCTCGGAGCTTACGGTGCGCACGGCATCGAGGATCTCGCGACGGCGTTCGTCGCCCGTCAAGCGCTTTGCCGCGCTATCGGATGCGGGGACGGCATCGACCACAGAGGTACCTGCTGTGTTGTTGCCCATGTTTTGCCGCCTTTCATCCTCTTTTGCCTGACCGTTCGCCTAACAGTCTTGAATATTGTTGACGGTTCGTCAATACTATTTTTGACACAATGTCAACAATGGCGGGTGAACGGCATGGGGCATGCCCGGGCTGCAAAAAAAGAGGGGCGCTGCGGCCTCGTCGGGCTGTGGCAAGAGAAGGGACAACCATGATTCTCAACGGACCGGGGATTAGCTACACCGAGCCCGATATCGGTGCGGAGTTCGTGCCGCCGCTGCCGGAGCATCCGCGCGAGGCCATCGTCAAGCTGTGCGAGCACTGCACCAACCGTCAGCTGCATCGCGACGAGCTGTTGGGCTACGAGTACTGGTCGTTTGCCGAGGCCGCGACCGACGAGCAGGCCGAAGTGCTCTGCAAGATGAAGATGCGCCGTCCCTATACGCTGCCCGAGATGGCCAAGCTCACCGGCATGCCCGAGGCCGATATCGAGAAGATGCTCGACGACATGAGCTACACGGGTCTGCTCGAGTACAACTGGGAAAACCCCGAGCGCGCCAAGCAGTGGGTGCTGCCCATGCTGGTGCCGGGTTCCGCTGAGTTCCTCAACATGCGCGTGAGCCAGCTCGAGGAGCACCCGGTCTATGCCAAGTTCTTTGAGCAGGCGTCCAAGGGACCGCTGTCCAAGGCCACGCCGATGGTGCCGCCCGGAGGCGCCGGTATCGGCATGCATGTCATTCCGGTCGAGAAGGCTATCGATGCTTCGAGCACCTCGGTGCCGATCGAGCGTATCGAGCATTGGCTCGACAAATACGATGGCAAATATGCCGCTAGCACCTGCAGCTGCCGCGCGAGCCGTCGCGTGATGGGTGAGGGCTGCGCCGACGACCCGGCCGATTGGTGTATCGCCGTGGGTGATATGGCCGACTACGTGGTCGAAACCGATCGTGGCCATTACGTGACCCGCGACGAGGTTTACGACATCCTGCGCCAGGCCGAGGACAACGGCTTTGTGCACCAGATCACCAATATCGACGGCGAGAACAAGATCTTCGCCATCTGCAACTGCAACGTCAACGTGTGCTACGCCCTGCGCACCTCGCAGCTGTTCAACACGCCCAACCTGTCGCGCTCGGCCTATGTCGCCAAGGTCGAGAAGGACAAGTGCGTGGCCTGCGGTCGCTGCGTTGAGGTGTGTCCGGCCGGCGCCGCCAAGCTGGGCCAGAAGCTCTGCAGCAAAAAGGCCGGCGGACAGGTGCCCGAGTATCCGCGCCAGGAGCTGCCCGATGCCACCAAGTGGGACCACACCAAGTGGTCGCCCAACTACCGCAACGACAACCGCATCGAGACGCACGAGTCCGGCACCGCTCCCTGCAAGACGGCTTGCCCCGCGCATGTCGCCGTTCAGGGCTATTTGAAGCTCGCGGCTCAGGGTCGCTATGACGAGGCGCTGGCGCTCATCAAGCGTGAGAACCCGCTGCCCGCCATCTGCGGCCGCGTGTGTAACCGCCGCTGCGAGGATGCCTGCACTCGCGGCCGTGTGGACGCCGCCGTGGCCATCGACGAGGTCAAGAAGTTCATCGCCCAGCGCGATCTGGATGCCGCGACCCGCTATGTCCCACCTGTGGTGACCCCAACGCGTGCCGGCGGCTTCGACCAGAAGATCGCCATCATCGGCGCCGGTCCGGCCGGTCTGTCCTGCGCCTTTTATCTGGCCGAGAAGGGCTACAGGCCCGTCGTGTTCGAGAAGAACGAGCACCCGGGCGGCATGCTTACCTACGGCATTCCCAGCTTTAAGCTGCAGAAGGATGTTATCGAGGCCGAGGTCGAGGTCATTCGCCTGATGGGTGCCGAGTTCCGCTATGGCGTGGAAGTCGGTCGCGACGTGACGCTCGACGAGCTGCGCGCGCAGGGCTTTAAGGCCTTCTACGTTGCCATTGGCTGCCAGGGCGGCCGCCTTGCCGGCATTCCGAGCGAGGATGCCGAGGACGTGACCGTAGCCGTCGACTTTTTGCGCGAGGTCAACAGTGGCAAGATCGACGCGTTGCCCGGCCGCACCATTGTGGTGGGCGGCGGCAACGTGGCTATCGACGTTGCCCGCAACGCCTGTCGTCTGGGTTCTGAGCACGTTGAGATGTTCTGCCTGGAGAGCGAGGCCCAGATGCCCGCCAGCGAGGAAGAACGTCGCGAGGCCGTTGAGGACGGCGCGCACATCAGCTGCGGCTGGGGCCCCAAGGAGATTCACTTGGACGAGGCCGGTCGTGTGTGCGGTATCACCTTCAAGCGCTGCACGCGTGTCTTTGACGACGAGGGCCGTTTTGCGCCCGAGTACGACGAGAACGACCTGCGCCGTGTCGATGCCGACCGTGTCGTCATGTCGATTGGCCAGTCCATTGTGTGGGGCGACCTGCTGGCTGGCTCCAAAGTGGAGCTCGGCCGCGGCCAGGGTGCCCTTGCCGATCCCCAGACCTACCAGACCGCCGAGCCAGACATCTTTGTGGGCGGCGACGTCTACACCGGCCCCAGCTTTGCCATCGACGCCATCGCCGCCGGCCACGAGGCCGCGGTGTCCATCCATCGCTTTGTGCAGCCGGGCTCCACGCTCACCATCGGCCGCAACCAGCGCCGCTACACCGCGCTCGACCGCAACGACGTTGTGCTCGAGAGCTACGACAACGCGAGCCGCGAGGTTGCGCATGTGGACCGCGAACGCGAGAAGGCTGCGCCGTTTAGCGAGTATGTTGAGACCTTTACCGAGGAGCAGGTGCGCGCCGAGACCGCCCGCTGCCTGGGCTGCGGCGCCTCGATCGTCGACCCCAACAAGTGCATTGGCTGCGGCCTGTGCACCACCAAGTGCGCGTTTGACGCCATCCATCTGGATCGCGACCGCCCCGAGTGCTCCACGATGGTCAAATACGAGCAAAAGCTCCCAAGCCTCGGCAAGTACGCTCTAAAGCGCGCCATCAAGATTAAGTTCGGTCGCAAGTAAGTAGTCATAACGGGAACGGCGGAAGGAATTAAAAGTGCACGAGCTCGGAATCGTGTATCACATCATTCGCGATGTCGAGAATGTGGCGCGCGCTCATGGCGTGCGTCGCGTTTCGAGCGTGACGTTGCTGCTGGGCGAGGTCTCGGGCGTCGTTCCCGACTTGCTGCTCGACGCTTGGCGCTGGGCAGCAGATAAAAAGCCTATCGCGCAGGGCGCGGAGCTTATCGTGGAGCCCGTCGAGGCCGTGACACATTGCGAGGCGTGCGGCTGCGACTACGCGACGGTCGAGTACGGCAAGACCTGCCCCCATTGCGGTAGCGGCGAGACATACCTGCTGCAGGGCCAAGAGGTCATGATCAAACAGATCGAGACCCCCGACGAGGACCCGGCAGACGCTGCTCCTGACGGCCTCTCCGACGCCCCCGATGCCGTCGACGCCGCCAACCCTCTCCACATCGTCTAGGATCCCCTATAAGTTGCGGTGAAATAGTTCCTAAATCCAGCCTTCTGGCTCTTAAACAAGAACTATTCCACCGCAACTATTTTGAGTGGTTTCATAGACCATAAGTCACGAAAATAGTCAAGCCATGTCTGTTTAAACAAAATAGCGGCAGTACAAGCGCATTCGCGCTTGCCTAAAATCGATATTAATGAACAGCCTGCTTGTATCTGTAAAATGCATGGCTTGATGAGCGACGCCTTGTCGTGTAATGAGTCAAAAAGCAGTAACGTAATCAATTTGTAACAAACTTAGACGTTTATACAAGTAATCCAACCATTTGCGAATTTAGCTATAATTCCACAATCCAAACAGGTATACTCCTTTCATGTCGTGTAGGAAATACGTAGACAAAAAGGAGGTTATGTGATGGTAAGTATTGTTCTTGCTAGCCACGGGGACTTGGCAGCTGGAATCAAGCAGACGGGCTCGATGGTCTTTGGCGATCAGCCGTCTGTTGCCGTGGTCTCGCTCGAGCCGAGCATGGGCCCCGACGATTTCCGTGCCAAGGTCGAGGAAGCAGTCGCTTCCTTCGAGGACCAGGAGCAGGTGCTCTTCCTCGTTGATCTGTGGGGCGGCACGCCGTTCAACCAGATCAGCGGGCTCATCGAGGGCCACGATTCCTGGGCTATCGTCACCGGTGTCAACCTGCCTATGCTCATCGAGGCATATTCGCAGCGCTTTGACGCAAAGAACACTGCACATGCGATCGCAAAACATCTCGTGACTGAGGCTAAGGCTGGCGTGCGCGTCAAGCCCGAGTCTCTGGAGCCCGAGGAGAAGAAGCCGGCTGCGGCCGCCGCTGCTCCTGCAGGCGCCATCTCTCCGGGAACGGTCATCGGCGATGGGCACATCAAGATCGCCCACGTCCGTATCGACACCCGTCTGCTTCATGGCCAGGTGGCCACCACGTGGACCAAGCAGATCAACCCCAACCGCATCATCGTGGTTTCCGACGGCGTTGCTCACGACGAGCTCCGTAAGACCATGATCGAGCAGGCTGCCCCTCCGGGAGTCCATGCCAACGTCGTGCCCATCAAGAAGATGGCCGAGGTCGTCAAGGACACGCGCTTTGGTGACACCAAGGCCATGCTGCTCTTTGAGAACCCGCAGGATCTGCTCAAGGCCATCGAGGCCGGCGTCGACATCAAGGAAGTCAACATCGGTTCCATGGCTCACTCCAAGGGCAAGGTCGTCGTCACCAACGCCGTCGCTATGGGCGATGACGATGTCAAGACTCTCGAGGCTCTCAAGGCCAAGGGCGTCAAGTTCGAGGTCCGCAAGGTTCCTTCGGATTCCTCCGAGGATCTCGACGCCATGTTGAAGAAAGCTAAGGCCGAACTGGCCGCTCAAGCATAGTAAAGGAGGGTCCGATACATGTCTGCAATCACTATTCTGCTTGTTGCGATTGTCGCGTTGCTTGCCGGTATGGAAGGCATTCTGGATGAGTTCCAGTTCCATCAGCCGCTCGTGGCATGCACGCTTATCGGTCTCGTAACCGGTCACCTTCAGGAAGGCATCCTCCTGGGCGGTTCGCTCCAGATGATGGCCCTTGGCTGGGCTAACGTCGGCGCCGCTGTCGCGCCTGACGCCGCTCTGGCCTCGGTCGCTTCTTCGATCATCATGGTGCTCGCCCTCAACGGTGGCGCCACCGATTCGGCCAAGGCCGTTACCACCGCTATCGCCGTCGCCGTCCCGCTGTCGGTCGCTGGTCTGTTCCTGACCATGATCTGCCGTACCATTGCTACCGCTATCGCTCACGCCATGGACGGTTGCGCCGAGAAGGGCGACTTCTCCGGCATCGAGCGCTGGCAGTATGCTGCCATCCTCATGCAGGGCCTTCGTATCGCCATCCCGGCAGTGCTTCTGTGCGTCATCCCGGCCGAGGCCGTTACCAACGCGCTTAACGCTATGCCCGACTGGCTGTCCGGCGGCATGGCTGTCGGCGGCGGCATGGTCGCTTCCGTCGGTTACGCCATGGTCATCAACATGATGGCCACCAAGGAGACCTGGCCGTTCTTCGTCCTCGGCTTCGTCCTTGCTGCCATCCCTCAGCTCACGCTGATCGCCCTTGGTCTCATCGGCATCTCCCTTGCCCTCATCTACCTTGGCCTTAAGGATCTGGCCAAGCAGGGTGGCGGCATGGGCGGTGGCTCCGGCGACCCGCTCGGCGACATTCTGAACGATTACGAGTAGGAGGGGAGTGATACATATGGCAGAGAACAAGATTCAGCTCACCAAGGCTGACCGCAAGAAGGTTTGCTTCCGTCATCAGTTCCTTCAGGGCTCGTGGAACTACGAGCGTATGCAGAACGGCGGCTGGTGCTTCGCAATGATCCCTGCGATCAAGAAGCTCTACACCAGCAAGGATGACCAGATTGCCGCTCTTAAGCGCCACCTGGAGTTCTATAACACCCACCCCTATGTTTCCGCCCCCGTCATTGGCGTTACCCTCGCCCTCGAGGAGGAGCGCGCCAACGGTGCTCCGATCGATGATGTCGCCATCCAGGGCGTCAAGGTCGGTATGATGGGCCCGCTCGCCGGCGTCGGTGACCCCGTCTTCTGGTTCACCCTTCGCCCGATTCTGGGCGCTCTGGGCGCTTCCCTGGCCATGTCCGGCAGCATCGTCGGTCCGCTGCTGTTCTTCTTCGCGTGGAACATCATCCGTTACGCTTTCCTGTGGTACACGCAGGAGTTTGGCTACAAGGTCGGCTCCTCCATCGCCAAGGACCTCTCCGGTGGTCTGATGGGCAAGGTCACCGAGGGCGCTTCCATCCTGGGTATGTTCATCATCGGCGCCCTGGTCGAGCGCTGGGTGTCCATTTCCTTCACCCCGATCGTCTCCACGGTCAAGCAGTCTGCTGGCGCCTTTATCGACTGGGCTAGCCTGCCCTCCGGTTCCGAGGGTATCAAGGAAGCGCTGACGATGTACAACTCCGTCGGTGCTACCGCCCTTGATCAGATGAAGGTCACCACGCTTCAGGCCAACCTCGATCAGCTCATCCCTGGCCTTGCCGCCGTGTGCCTGACCCTGCTGGTCTGCAAGCTCCTCAAGAAGAAGGTCAGCCCGATCGTCATCATCCTGGCTCTCTTCGCCGTCGGCATCATCGGTCGCTTCTGCGGCTTCATGTAAGCACGCTTCGGCTTAAGACCGAGAGTTGCTAGGTAAGGGCTTTTGAGCCATTGAAACGGACCGCACCCGGTGGGTACACTGGATGCGGTCCGATTGTTTTTATTGGAGGGCGAGGCGCGTATGGCGCAATCTCAGAACAGCACGGTCGATCTGGCAACGCCGGCAACCTGCCTGATGGGGCTTACCAGCCACGGTAACGTGATGGTGGGCAATAAGGCGTTTGAGTACTATAACGAGCGCAATCCCGAGGATTATATTCAAATCCCGTGGGACGAGGTCGACTATATTGCCGCCGAGGTTTTGCGCGGCACCAAGAAGATCACGCGTTTTGCCATCTTCACCAAGGACAACGGTCACTTTACGTTTTCGACGCGCGACGACAAAGAGACGCTTCGTGCTGTCCGCAAGTACGTCGACGAGGATAAGCTCGTGCGTTCGCCCGACTTTATCGATGTAACGGCCAAGGGTGCCAAGAGCATCCCCTCCGTTATCAAAAACCTCTTCCACAAAGGTAACTAGCTCCTCATAAGTTGCGGTGAAATAGTTCCTAAATACGGCTTTAGATGCTTCAGACAGGAACTATTCCACCGCAACTTCGAAGTCTAGTCATGCGACGTATTGCGATGCAGTAAATCTGCTACACTAGTACAACATGCCTCCGTAGCTCAGGGGATAGAGCACCGCTCTCCTAAAGCGGGTGTCGACGGTTCGAATCCGCCCGGGGGCACCAGAAGATTATGACGGCGTCGCGAGAGCGGCGTCGTTTCTGGTTTGTGGGAGCTGCCGGCGGATTCGAACCGTCGACACCCGCGTCACTCATTTCCCCGCGGGGGAGTTTTCGAATCCGCCCGGGGGCACCAGAGGAATATCGAGCCCGGTACCGTTACGGTGCCGGGCTCTTTTGGTTTAAGGCATGCCGTAGTATTCGCTGCTTCAGATAAAGAAAGCGCCCGCTTACTGGGGGAGCAAGCGGGCGCCTGTGAGCGAATATGTTTGCGGCGAAAGCCGCGATGAGCGGTGGGGTGGCGACTAGTTGGTCGTACCGGAATCGTCGCCCGTGCTCGTGCCCGAGCCCGAGCCCGAACCAGAAAGTGCGACCGTCAGCGTAATCGTGCTGTCGGTGGACTGCTTGCCAGTGGGGGAGACGCCCGTAACGGTGGCATCCTCGTTACCGCTTACGGGATTGCCGTTTTGGTCACAGAAGCCAATGTTATAGAAACCGGCGTTGTTGAGCGCGGTAACGGCGGCGGAAATGCTCTTGCCGTACAGGTTGCCCGGGACGGTGGCCTTGCCGGACTTCTTGGCGATGACGACGGTAATCGTGGCGCCGGGCTTCTGCTTGCCGCTGGGGTTCCAGCTGATCACGGTGCCCTCGGTAACCGAGTCGTTCTCCTGGTAGCTCACGTCGACACCAAAGCCTGCCATATCGAGGGCGTTGCGCGCCTGGGCCTCGGTCATGTCGGTCAGGTCGGGGACGGACGTGGTATCCGGGCCGCTCGAGACCTTGTACGAGATGGTCGTGCCCTTCGCGACTTCCTTACCGGCTTCGGTGCCCTGCTCAAAGACCTGGCCCTCATCAGCCTCGTTGGCCTCCTCGGAGGCGTTGCCCTTCAGGCCAACGCTTGCCAGTGCGGCTTCTGCTTGGTCCTTGGTCAGGCCGACAAGTTTGGGAACCTCAACCTTTTCGGAGGGCTTGGGGCCCTTGGAGATTACCAGGTTCACCTTGGTGCCCTTGGTCTTCTTGGTGTTGCCGTTGGGCGTCTGCTCGGCGACCTTGCCCTCGTCGACATCGTCGTTGTAGCTTTGGTCGATGGTGCCGACCTCGAGGCCGGCTTCCTTGATCAGCTCGACGGCAGTCTGCTGGTCCTTGCCCAGCACATCGGGCACGGTGACCTGCTCGCCGCCAAAGAGTCCTGTGGCAAAGGCCACCACGATGCCGATGACGGCAACGGCTGCCACCACGGCGGCGATGATCTTGTTCTTGTTGGATTTGGGCTTTTCGACCTCGTAGGAGCCGGTGGAGCCCGAAACCGAGCTGCGGGCGGTATTTTGGCCGCTCACGCCCGAGACGGGACGCACCATGGCGCGCGTCTGATCGGAAAGCTCGCGAGTCTTGGTGGCGCCCAGCTCACCGGGGGCACCGATGATGCGCGTGGGCTCCGAGACGTTGACGGCACGGCCCGACAGGTAGCTGTTGAGCACCTGACGCAGCTCGTCGGCGGTCTGGAAGCGGTTTGCCGGGTCCTTCTCCATGCACTTGAGGATGATGCGCTCAAGGTCGGCGTCGACACCGGAGTTGATCTGGCTCGGCGGAATAGGCAGCTCGTTGACCTGCTTGAGTGCGACCGAGATAGCGTCGTCTCCGTCAAAGGGGACGCGGCCGGTGGCGCACTCGTACATCACGACGCCCAGCGAGTAGATATCCGAGGTGGGGCCGAGGTCCTGACCACGGGTCTGCTCGGGGCTGACGTAGTGGGCGGTTCCCAGCACGTTGTTGTCTTGCGTGAGGTGGCTGTTCTTGGCGCGCGCGATGCCAAAGTCCATCACCTTGATGTTGCCGTCGGGCAGCACCATGATGTTCTGCGGCTTAATGTCGCGGTGGATGATCTCGTGCTTGTGGGCGACCGAAAGCGCGGAGCTGATCTGCGAGCCGATCTGGGCGACCTTCTTGGGGTCGAGGGCGCCGTGGCTCTTGATGCCGCTCTTAAGGTCGGTGCCGCGCAGGTACTCCATGACGATGTAATAGGTGTCGCCGTCCTTGCCCCAATCGTAGACGCCCACGATATAGGGGGAGGAGAGGCCGGCTGCTGCCTGGGCCTCCTGCTTAAAGCGTGCGGCGAAGGTCGCGTCGCCAGCATACTGCGGCAGCATGATCTTGACGGCTACCGTGCGGTCGAGAACCTGGTCCTGTGCACGGTAGACGGTCGCCATGCCGCCTGTTCCCACCTTATCCTTGAGGAGGTATCTTCCCCCGAGGACCCTCTGTTCCATTCCTGCTCCTAACATAACTATTCGCTCAACGATGTGTGTAGTACCTACGATGTGGCCGCTGGGGCCGTGTGACGCGTTGCCGCTAACCCTTAGGCCGCGGCGCGCCTCGGGTGTCCGATTCGATCATGGGCATCACGCTCCCTGTGCGGCAAGCGCTGCGGTCAGGACGATACCGGCGATCTTAGCGGCCTTGACGTCATGCTTGTCGAAATCCTCCAAGGCCACCGAGATGGCGACCGTGGGTGAATCGTAAGGTGCAAAGCCAACGAACATCGAGTTGACGTTGGTGCCGCCAGTCTCGGCCGAGCCGGTCTTGCCGGCGACCTTGACGCCGGGGATTTGGGCATCGGTGCCGGTGCCGGACTGGACGACGGCAAGCATGGCCTGCTTGACCTGGTCGGCCGTGGCGGAGCTGACGGCCTGACCAAGCGAGCGGGACTGCGTGGTCTTGACCACGGTTCCGTCCGGGGCGAGTACCTGGGCTACAAAGTACGGGTCCATGACCACGCCGCTGTTACCGATGGCGGCGGCAATCACGGCGTTTTGCATGACGGTGGTCTGCGGGCCGGGCGTGTGGTCCATGCCGACAGGCTGGCCGGCGCCGGCCCAGGCGGTCTCCCACTCGGTCATGAGCGACGGGTCGGCCATGATGGAGGCCGCGGAGGTCAGGTCCTGGCCGAGCTTTTGGCCGTAGCCAAAGGCGTTGGCAAACTGCACGAGCGTGTTTGCGCCAACTTCGTTTGCCACCTGGCCAAAGACGACGTTGGAGGACACGGCAAAGGCCTGCTGCAGGCTGATGGTGCCGTAGCTCTCGTTGGCATAGTTGGTGACCGGTGCGTTGCCGATGTCCATGGAGCCGGGCGCCTGGTAGGTGCTGGTAAGGCTGGCGGTACCGGTCTCGAGTGCCGCGGAAAGCGTAACGACCTTAAACGTTGAGCCCGGCGTGTACAGCGCGTCCATGGCGCGATTGTACATGGAGCCGTCCTCGCCGCCGCCCGTCTGCAGCAGGGCATCGATGTTGGTGTTGTCGTAGGTGGGCGAGCTGGCACATGCGAGCACCGCGCCGGTACGCGGGTCGATGACCACTACAGCGCCCTTAAAGCCCTTGAGTGCCTGCTCGGCCGCCGTCTGGATACGCGAGTCGATGGTGAGCTTGGCGGTGTTGCCCGGTTGGGTCTGGCCCGCGAGCGACGCGATGGCATTGTTCCAGCTGGAGTAATCCTTAGAGCCGGTGAGCGTGTCGTTCATGGCGCTCTCGATGGCGGTGGTGCCATACTGCTGGCTCACATAGCCAACCACGTGCGCTGCCAGGTTACCGTTGGGGTAGGAGCGTACGTAGGTGCCGTCCTCCTGCTGCAGCGACTCGGCCAGCGTCACGCCGTCGGACGTGATGATGGAGCCGCGCTGGATGTACTTGGAGCGGGCGATGGTGTGGTTGTTGGTCGGCATGTCCTGATAGTCCTTGGCCTTGATGACCTGGACATAGGTGAGGTTGCCGATAAGGATGGCGAACAGCGCCGTAAAGGCGAGCACCGCACGGGTTAGACGGTTGGCGAGCGCAACGCGGCCGAGCACACCGGATTCAGGCGTGTCGAGCAGGCGACGGCGCATACGCGAGCCGATGGAATGGCTGCCGCTGCCGTAGGAAGACGAGGTGGCAAAGCGCGTGCCCGTCGGGGCGGCGGCAGATGCGACCTGATCATCGGTGATGGCGGCCATGGTGCCGGTGCCGGTAAGCTCGGCCTCGCGTCCGGTCGCCTCGTCACCGGCGCGCAGCAGGAGCGCGACGATGATAAAGCTCGCCAGCAGAGAGGAGCCGCCCTGGCTCATAAAGGGCAGAGTGACGCCGGTCAGCGGGATCAGGCGGGTTACGCCGCCAACGATCAAGAAGGCCTGGAAGCTGATGGCGGCCGTAAGGCCTGTGGCACTAAAGGCGGCGAGGTCGGATTTAGCGCGGGCAGCCGTGGTGAGGCCACGCACGGCAAAGAGCATAAACAGGATGAGCACGGCGCCGCCGCCCAAAAGGCCCATCTCCTCGCCGATAGCCGAGAAGATAAAGTCGGACTCGACGACAGGGATGTTGTTGGCCATGCCGTTGCCGATGCCAACACCGACCAGACCACCATCGGCAAGCGAGAAGAGCGACTGGACGATCTGGTAGCCCTGGCCCTGGGCGTCCTTAAACGGATCGAGCCAAACCTGGAAACGCACCTGAACGTGAGACAGGAACTTGTAGGCGCCCACGGCTCCGACGGCTAAGAGCGCAAGGCCGATAACGACATACGAAAAGCGCCCCGTGGCAACGTAGAGCATCAGCAAGAAGATGGTGTAGAACAGTACGGCAGAGCCCAGATCGCGTTCGAAGACGACGACGAGCAGGCACACACCCCACACGGCAAACAGCGGCAGCAGCAGTCGCAGGCGAGGGATCTTAAAGCCCAGAATCTTGCGGTTGGAGATGGAGAGCAGCTCGCGGTTCTCGGCCAGGTAGCCGGCCAGGAACAGGACGATAAAGACCTTGGCGAACTCGCCGGGCTGGATGGTAAAGCCCGCGATGCGAATCCAGAGCTTGGAACCCGAGATCGTGGTGCCGATAAAGATGGGCAGCATCAGCAGAATGATGCCGATGATGCCAAAGGTGTACTTGTAGCGCATGACCACGTCGAGGTTCTTAACCAACGCGAGCGTCCCCACCATCAGGGCCACCGAGACAAACAGGATGATGAGCTGTGAGATCGCGAGAGCGGGTGCGAGACGCGTCACGAACGTGATACCGATGCCCGAAAGCACAAAGACAATGGGCAGGATGGCGGGGTCGGCACCGGGCGCCAAGATGCGCACGGCAATGTGGGCCGCGGCAAAGGCGGC
Source organism: Collinsella sp. CLA-JM-H32 (assembly GCF_040098165.1). Taxonomy (NCBI): domain Bacteria; kingdom Bacillati; phylum Actinomycetota; class Coriobacteriia; order Coriobacteriales; family Coriobacteriaceae; genus Collinsella; species Collinsella sp. CLA-JM-H32. The sequence continues at coordinate 67,640 of NZ_JBBNMZ010000001.1, read as the reverse complement.
AAAGAGGCCGATCGGTACGGCGAGCGTCTCAAAGGAGATGGCAGCGCCCGCGGTGAGGACGTACATCGCATACAGCAGGATGACGGGGAACGCCGAGGCGATGAGCAAGAGCAGCTCGGTGTTGCGGCGACTCATAAGCGGCACTCCCTTTCTAATTCTTATCGGAGGCTTCGGCCTCGGCGGACTGTTCGGCGGTTTTCTCGGAATCTGATTCGGAGGTCGATCCCTGATTGGTGTTGTCGCGAATCGTTTGCGCGTCGATCACCTGGCGGGTCTGCTCCTCGTCGATCTGGTGGCGGTACTTGGATATCGTGTCCTGCGCATCGTCGACACTTGTTTGCGGAATGCCCGCCTTGAGGCGGTTTTGCGTGTCTTCGGGCAGGTCGGACAGCTTGATGCTGGTTTCGCTTTCGAGCCAGTGGAGCTTGAGTCCGAGTGGCTTGCCGGGCAGGCCGCGCCAGACGGCGACATTGCCCTGGTAGGTACCCAGGTAGTACGAGCCGGTGACACCCGTGTAGGCCCAGATGCCAGCTGCCAGCACAAAGACGAGGGCCAGGATGGCGGCGATAGTAACGTTGCGGCGACGCACGCGTTGCGCCTCGCGCATAACGCCATCGTCAACCAGGTCAACGACTACTACGGTTACGTTGTCGTGGCCGCCGGCGGCAAGCGCCGCGTCCACTAGGTTGTCGACGCAGATTTGCGCGGTTGAGGACTGCGTGGCGATGTTCTCGATATCGCTATCGGGAATCATGCTCGAAAGGCCGTCGGAGCACAGGATCAGACGGTCGCCTTCCTCGATATGCAGAGTGAAGTGGTCGGCATACATGGCGGGGTCCGAGCCCAGTGCGCGGGTGATGACCGAACGGTTGGGGTGGACGCGAGCCTCGTCTGCCGTGATCTCGCCGGCGTCCACGAGTTCTTCCACATAGGAGTGGTCGCGGGTCACGCGGATGAGCGTGCCCTCGTGGAGCAGGTAGGCGCGCGAGTCGCCCACGTGGGCGATGGCGAGCGTGTCGTTTTCGATATAGGCGCAAGTGGCTGTGCAGCCCATGCCGGGCTTGCCCAGGCCATTCAAGGCGGCCTCGATTACGGCGGCGTTAGCAGCCTCGACGGCTGCCGCCAGGCGTGCGGCGTCGGCAGACTGAGGAGCTGTCTTGGCGATGGTCTCGACAGCGATAGAAGAGGCTACCTCGCCGGCGGCGTGACCGCCCATGCCGTCGCATACGCAAAAGAGCGGCGACTGCACCAGGTAGGAATCCTCATTGTGCGGGCGCACGCAGCCAACGTCAGAGCGGGCGCCCCACATGAGTTGCGTGGTGGTGCCGGCATCATAGGTCGAGTCGGTCTCGATGCGTTCCTCGGTCAGGGGCTCAAAGCTCATGGTCGACCCGGGGTCTTTGAGCTTGGCCTCAACGGCGGCAACGTCGATCTCTGCTGTGTCACCGGGAGAGACGGTGTCGGTCTCGGCGTTTGATTCAGAATCGCCGGTGTCCGGGGAGCCGGGCTCCTCGGACACGCGGGCGGTCGACTCGTCGTCTTGCGGGCTGACGTCTATAGGCTCGGGCGCCGGCGTAGACGCGGGCGCAACCTCGGATGCCGGGGCTATGGGAAACGCCGGCGCGGCGGGCTCGGGTGCCGCAAACACCGCAGTGCTCTCGTTGATTGCCGCGGCGACGGGCTCTGCAAAGTGAGCCGGCGCCGGGGTTGCTTCGGGCGCTGTGGGCTGTTCCGCAGCATGTGCGCCGATGGGCGCCGCTACGGCATCCTCTTCGTCCTCGTTATCGGCTAGATCCGAAATATCATGCGTTACATGCGAAAGAGGCAGGGAGAACACGGTGTCCTCGGGCTCCACGGGTGCGGAGCCCGCCGGAGCGGCGTGGGCCGGCGCAGCTGTGGCGGCGGCCGGTGCCTCGGTCATAGTTGCGGACTTGTTCTCCTCGTCGATCATCGACGGTTCACCTTCATGACCACGTCGCCAATCTGGACTTCGTCGCCCTCACGCAGCGTCGCGGGCTCCACGAGCTGGCGGCCGTTGACGAGCGTGCCGTTAAGCGAGTTGAGGTCCTCGATGATGAGCGCCGGGCCCTGCAGCGAAAAGCGCGCATGCGAGGCCGAGACGAACGGTTCGTTGATGCAGATGTCCGAAGACGGCGAGCGACCGACGATGACGGGGCCGAGCATGTCTACGTGGATGCCGCGGATACCGCGCGGACCCTTGTCCACATCAATCGTCCAGATAGCCGAGTCGCGGCGCTGCCCGCGCACAAGTCCCACGCCGGTCTTCATGACGGCGAACAGGAAGATATAGAGCAGGGCGACCAGGACGATGCGGCCTGCAAAAAGGACGATATCGATGTTCATAAGCGACTATCCCCTAAATTCAAAGGTACTCAGGCCAAACGTCAGCAGATCGCCGTTGCGCAGCGGGCAGCGCGTAATGCGGCGGTTGTTGACGAGCGTGCCGTTGGTGGAATTGAGGTCCTCGATCGACCAATCCGAGCCCGTAAAGGTGAGCTGGGCGTGGCGGCGCGACACGTTGGGGTCGCGCAGGGCAATGTCGGAAACTGAGCGCTCGCGACCGATGGTCACCTGTGCGGAGGTGATGCTATGGCTCTCGCCGCTCACGACGTCGACGAGCTGGGCGAGCGGGCGCTGCGGGGCGCGAGTGCTCGCCATGTTGGAGGCGATGCCGGCTGCGGCGCCTAGGCCCACGGCGGCACCGGTCGCGGCGGCTCCGCCCATGCCGGCAAGCGAGTCGCGCGAGACGGTCTGCGGCACCGGGATGGGTGCGGCGGCGGGGTCGGGGACGCTAGGCGCGAAGGGGTCTGCCACGGCAAGCGGGTCGGGAGCGGCGGCGCGAGGCGTCGGCTGCTGCTGGGGCATGGCGGCGGGGCGCTGCTGCTGCGGGGCGGCAAACTGCTGCTGGCCGGCGCGCGGGGCGCTGGCGGCACGGCTTGCCGCGGAGTTGTTCTGGCCCAGGCCGTTTTGATAGGCGCGCTCTTCTTCGTACAGGCGGCCGAGCGTGGGGGCATCGACGTTCTCGGCAAAGACCGAGAACTTGCCGGCGCGCAGCTGCGGATCGATCATAAAGCGCACGAGGGGCTCGCCGACAAAGACATAGCGGCGCTTTTCGGCCTGCGCCTTCACAAACTCGCGGACCTCGCGCGAAAGCTCGGGGTAGAACGGGGCGAGCATGGGATCGTCGTCGGCGGCGATAAGGATGGTATAGAGTGCCGGCGCCGTGTTGACGCCGTTAATCACCAGAGTCTGATCCTCCATGTCGCGAGCGGCCTGCTTGGCAAGCTTCTTAAAGGAGAACGGGGCACGGGTGGCACCGAAGATGCCGGCCACGTGGTCCTCGAAGATGTTCAGGAAGTTCACGAAAGATCACTCTCCGTATAGGTTCTTTGGTATCCGAGCAAATATAGGCATATCCCAACGATTATAGAGGATAGGATTCCCGCAACCGCCGCCTTGGCGACGACCGCGGCTGCAAGGCTGGCAATTTCCATATGGTGTGCAAGACAGGACGCCGCTGCGCAGCCGATGCCGGTGACAGCGATGGCGGCGATTGCGGCAAGGTTTGAGCCCTGGTCGGCACGCTTGGCATGGGCATTGAGCAGCGCGGATGACGCTGCGGCAGTTGCCGCGATCAGCCCAAAGGCAGTCCAAAGGAGCGGATCTCCCAGCGCTGCGGCAACGTTACCGAGCCCCAGCACGCCTCCGGCTGAAAGCGCGACCGTGGCCAGACGGGCAAAAAGCGCGCCCATGCCCGTTGCCGCGGCGGCGCTTGCCGGGCCGAGCCAAAATGACGCGACGCCGGCGGCGACCCCAGCTGCCAGGAAGGTATTGCCGGTCAGACAGCCAAGCGCGAGTGCACAGGTGAGTGCGGCGCTCGCGGCAGCCTCGGTGCGACCCCAGGCGATCCACCAACCGGACATGGCGGCGGCAAAGATCACCGCGACGGGCAACATCGACAGGATGCCCTGCGCCTGCATGGTGGCGTTGGCCATGAGCACCAAAAAGCCCACAGCCGAGATGGCCGAGCCAATCTGGGGGGCCAGGCCAGCCGCCGCTCCGATTGCGATAGCCGCAATGACCAGGCCGGGAAGCGCCGCGACCCCGGCCGTTTGCATCAGCAAAAAGCTAAAGGTGCCGCACGTTAGCGCCGAGATAATGCGCATGGTGTAGTCGCGCGCATGGCTCCAGCGCGTGCCCGCCCAGCCGAGTACGGGGTCGACCTCGATGGCGTCGTCCTCGTAGTGCGACGGCTCGATACCGTCGAGCTCCTGCTCGTCATCCGAAAGCTCGCCAACCATTTGCTCCAGGCTGCGACGGCCCTCGCGCACGCTGCCCAGACCGGCAAGGAGCTGGTCGCAAAATGCCTCGATGCTGTTGGGGCGGTCCTGCGGCATGGGGGAGAGCGCGCTCATGAGCGCGCTCTCGGCTCCCGGGGGAAAGTGTGGTATCAGCTCGCTGGGATAGGTGGCGCCGCCGATGATGCGGTCGAGCGAGTCGGCGGGCGTGGCCGCCATAAAGGGAGCGTTGCCGCACAGGCCCTCGTAGATCACACAGGCGAGGGCAAAGACATCGGCGCGCTCATCGACCGTGCCGGTCTCGATATCGAGCTGCTCGGGCGGCATGTAGCCGATGGTGCCGCCGCGTGAGCCGCCAAAGCCACCGGCAGACGACAGTCGCGCCATGCCAAAGTCGGTGAGCTTTACATTGCCCGAGTGGTCGATGAGCACGTTGGCGGGCTTAATGTCCAGGTGGAGTACGCCGTTACTGTGGGCGAAGGTGAGCGCCTGGCCCAAGGCATCGGCAATGGCCGCGGCCTCGTCAAAGGTAAGGGAGTGGCCGTCTACGCGATGCAAAAACTCGGCCAGCGACATGCCATCGACATATTCCATGACCAGGTAGGCATAGGCTGTGTCGTGCGTAAAGTCGATGACCTGCACGATATTGGGATGTTGAAGCATGGCGGCAGTGTGCGCCTCGCGCAGGACATCCATGATGTCGCTGGCGGGCATGCCGGCACCGTTGATAAGGGGGATGCGTTTAATGGCGACGCGGCGGCGCAGGTGCGTGTCGCGGCAGATCTCGATGGAGCCAAAACCGCCGGTCGCAAGTGTCTCGAGCGGCTGGTACCGCTTGAGCAGCTCGCGAGAGCTGGTGCCCTCCAAAGGAACGTCCGGCGAGAACCGGGCGGTATGTTGCGAGAAAAGCGGCATGGCCAACCCTCGTGCGTTTAAAGTTCGTTTGCGAGCGGCGGGCGCGGGACCGAGCCGTTCGCGGTGGCATAGATGCTGCTAGTGTAGCACGCTCGGGTGCATGGGGAGGAAAACGGGGACGGGGCGACATTCTTCTTGGCCCCGTCTTGAGCCGTCCGGAAAATGCATCCCAGTTCTCAGCCAAATAATGGGATGCGCTTTCCCAATGGGGCATACTGCGGAAACTGCATCCCAGAATATTGGCCCAGAATGGGATGCAGTTTCCGAATCGACGCCCAAAGGGAAACCGCATCCCGCTTTGGAACGCCAAAACGGGATGCGGTTTCCGCTGTCAGTCTAAGTTACGCCTAAGCAGGCGGCCGGAGCTTGGGCCCCGTGCTCGGGTTAGCGCTTTTTCTTGTTCTTCTTCTGCTTGCGCTGCTTGCCCTTGGTCTCCTGGGGCTTGTCGCCCTGCTTGGCCTCGACGGCGGCCTTTTCTGCCTTCATCTTCTTGCGTTTGGTCTCGATGCGGAGTTTTTTGTTGATGCGGGCCTTGAGGAAGGGACCGAACTGCTCGGCATCGCCGCGGACAAAGGTGTCCTTAGGGATCGTCACGCCCTGGTCGGCGAACATGGCCACAAAGATGCGCTCGCCGTCGAGCACGTGGTCGAGCTTTTCAAACGGGAAGAACTGTGACTTGCCGCTCTTGCCCCAAACCATCAGGCCGTCCTCGTTGGCGGCGACGCGGCGATAGCGGCCACCCATGGACTCGTCGGCCTCAACGGCGTCGATAAAGTCGCGGGCGAGGGTGTGGTGCAGGTTTTTGCTCCACCAGGCCAAAAAGGCGCCGAACACGATCAGGACGACGCCAAACTTGATCCAGTTGCCGCCGGCCACCAGCATGCCGATGCCGATGAGCGCGGCAATTGCCGCGGCGACATACAGCGAGCCGCGACGCCTGGGCGAGGCGACCAGGCGGGCGAAGTCGGTGACCAGGTCGTTTTCGTACTGGTACTCGTTGAGGTACAGGATGCCGTCGTCGGCTGCGGCCTGCTCCTCGAGCGCGACCTCGACCTGGTCGGCTGCTTCGGAGGGGACGAGGTTGCTCTCTGCGTCTGCCATGCTCTTTGGACTCCTATCGCGGCGGGCTCGCCGTACGGGTATTATGGAATGCAGTATGCCGTGCGACCGCATGGCCGCCGCGGCAACAAGACTCAGTATACCCGGGGGAGCACCCATGGAATCGTTGTACCGAAAGTATCGCCCGCTCACCTTCGACTCCGTGGTGGGCCAGCAGCATATCGTCTCGACGCTCGAGCACGCCATCACCGAGGGGCGCCTGTCCCACGCCTACCTGTTCTGCGGACCGCGCGGCACGGGCAAGACCACCATGGCGCGCATTCTGGCCAAGGCGCTGCTGTGTCGCAATGCCGAGGCGGCGCGCGCCGAGGGTGCAAGCGGCTGCATGCCCGACGGTACTTGCGAGGAGTGCGAGCTCATTGCCGAGGGTAACCACCCCGATGTCTACGAGCTCGATGCCGCCTCCCGCACGGGCGTGGACAATGTGCGCGAGGAAATCATCAACTCCGTCAACTTTGCCCCGGTGCGCGGCAAGTACAAGATTTATATCATCGACGAGGTCCACATGCTCACAACGGCGGCGTTTAACGCGCTGCTCAAGACGCTCGAGGAGCCGCCGGCACACGTGATCTTTGTGTTGTGCACCACCGACCCGCAAAAGATTCTGGAGACCATTCTCTCACGCTGCCAGCGCTTCGATTTCCACCGCATCGGCAACGAGGATATCGAGCATCGCCTGTCTTACGTGTGCGAGCAGGAGGGCTTCGATTACGACGACGAGGCACTCGCCATTGTGGCGCGCCATGCCAAGGGCGGTATGCGCGACGCGCTTTCCACGCTGGAGCAGCTGAGCGTCTTTGGCAACGGTTCTGTGCATGCGGACGACGCCCGCTCGCTTTTGGGCGAGGTTTCGGACCAGATCCTGGGCGAGTTTTCCCGCGCCATTGCCGATCGCGATGTTGCCGAGCTCTATGGACTGATCCGTGCGCAGGTCGAGGAGGGCAATGACCTGCTGGAGCTGACGCGCGACCTGGTGGCGCATGTGCGCGACGTGTACGTTGCCTGCGTTGCCGGTGCCCGTGCCGAGCTGTTTGAGGGCGGCTCCGAGCAGGCCGAGGCGCTTGCTGCCGAGGCCGCTGCCTTTGGCGAGCATCCTGCCGACCGCCTGGCCCGCGTGCTGACGGTGCTCGACGATGCCGCACTGGAGATGAGGGGCGCGAGCGACGTGCGCCTGGTGCTCGAGATTGCCTGCACGCGTCTGGCGCGTCCCGAGGCCGATTTAACGATTGAGGCATTGGCCGAGCGCGTGGCACGCCTGGAGGCCATGATTGCCAACGGCGCCGTGCCGGCGAGCGTGGCTGCTGCTCAGGCCGCCGCGCCTGCAGCATCCGTACCCGCTGCTGCCCAACAGCCGACGCTCATTTCGGGCGCTCGTGCTGCCGCTCCGGCGGCATCCGCTGCCCCCGCTGCTACGTCCGCGCGCCAGGGCGGTATGCCTTGGGACCGCGGCGCTGCTGTTCCGGCTGCCCAGCCTGCGACCAAGTCCGCGGCTCCTGCGCCGGCGCCCAGACCTGTAACGCCTGCACCTCAGCCCGTTGCGGCTCCGGCTTCCGCGCCTGCTGCATCGACCGTGTCGGTGTCCAAGCCCAACAACGCCGCCCAGGTTGCCGCCGCCGGTGCTGCCGAGACCCCCGCGGTTGAGGACGCCGGCGAGCTCCAGCGCAAATGGGCCGAGGTCGTCGAGCGCGTCAAGGCTCGTCAGGCCTCCTACGCAGGGCTTTTGCTCAACGCCCGCGCCACGGCCGACGACGGCTCCAAGCTCACGGTCTCGTTCCCCGCGGGTTCGACTTTTGCCATCAAGATGCTCGGTCGCGCCGATACGCAGTCGGTGGTCCTGCCGACGGTCTGCGCGGTCTTCGGTCGTCGTACCGTCGACTATGTCCTGGATGGGGGTGGCACGCCGGCTCCTCAACATGAGGAGCATTCTCCATCTGCACGGGCTGCGGTATCTGCGGACCCGCAACCCGTGTCCTCGGTGCCCCCTGCATCCTCGAGCGCCAGCGCGACGCAGCCAAAAGCGGCGCCGGTAGCGGCACCGACCCCGTCGGCGCCTGAACCCGCTGCGCCCAAACCGGCTGCTCCGATCCCCGCGCCCAAGTCCGCTGCCGCGCCTGCGCCCAAGTCATCTGACCTGGCCAAGGCCCCTTGGCTGCGCTCCGACAACCCTGCCGGTGCTCCTGCCACGGGCAAGCTCCCGACCGAGCCCGCGCCCCGAGCGCCCGAGCGCGCGTCCGTCCCCATGGCTCAGCCGCCTGCGCAGGCTGCGCCATGGGAATCCGAGCAGGTGCCCTACGACGATGCTATGGTCGGTGGTTTTGCTGCCGATGCCGGCGGGGACAATCTGCCCCCGTTCGACGTGCCGGGTGCGGCGTCCGCGACCAAGGCCGCTGCTGTGGCACCCGCAGCCTCTGCAAACGACGACGTCCCCGCCGCTCCCTGGGAATCCAATCCCGGTGCTGGCAGCCCCTTCGGCCATCAGGGCGCAGCCCCGAGCATCCCGCAGACCGAGGACGAGGCCAAGGCCCTCATCCGCAGCGTCTTCGGTCAGTCCACCATCTTCAAGCCGGTGGAGTAACCGTGCGGGCGGGTATGCTGCTCAAGAAGAGATCTCTTTGCCCGGGCGCATCTGTATTTCGGACATGTGCAACGTGGTGCCGCGTATGTCGCATTTGAGCAGACAGGTGCGTGACGGTCGGCCTAGGATGCTGAGGTCGATACGATACGTCGCATGGCTGTCCGTGTACTCGACTTGCTCGGCGTTAATGGTTGCTCCGATTGCCAAATAAACGCCTAGCTCGGCATCGACAATCTTGAAGTCCTTTATCTTGACCTTGAACTCTTGATAGAGGGACGGGCTGTTGTAGTAGACGGTTCGGGTTCCGTCGGTGCACTCATCGGTCGTCTCCCATTTGACGACGGGCTGGTCCGAGCTGGCTATCAGCAGTTCTGCTCCAAAAGCTATGGCATGGGTGATGACAACCAGCAATGCCCAGCCGACAAAGAGATAGAGAACCACATATGCAACGGGGTGTTTTGAGCGGATGTTTTGGAGCGCGTTGGGGGCATTCATGGGGCACCTCCAAATTACTATCTATGGCAATCAAATTATACCTCGCCGTCATGAGCGCCGCCTCGAGTAGTGGCTCGGCATTTAGCCATTTAGTGGTACGCATTAAATGTCGGATTCCGGCTCTACAAGATTTAGCTTTAAATATTATGCAGATGCGAATTATTCAACTTTGCATAATCTATGGGTGCGGCTTGCGCTCCAGGACATGTATATCGACTGAGGTAACACGTCCGCCCCGCTTGCTTGCCCCGCGCCGTGGTACGATTTTTGAGTTTGAAAGTCCCGCCGTGCTCCGGCTGCCCTTGCAGCTCGGCGTGCGGCCGCACGTAAAGGAGCCATCATGGCCGGTATGAACATGCAGCAGATGATGAAGCAGGCTCGCAAGATGCAGGAGCAGCTTGCCGCCGCGCAGGAGAACCTCAAGTCCCAGACCGTCGACGCCTCTGCCGGCGGCGGTATGGTCAAGGTGACCGTTAACGGCGAGATGGAGCTCGTCAACCTCACCATCGACCCCGATGCGCTCGATCCCGAGGACGTCGATATGCTGCAGGACATGATCATGGCTGCCGTCAACGAGGCCGTCCGCGGCGTCAACGAGCTCGCCAACAAGCAGATGGGCGCCATCACCGGCGGCCTCAACATCCCGGGCATGCCGTTCTAAGACACGCATATATATGAGTGCGAATCACAGTCTGCAAAAACTGCTCGATGAGCTGGGCCGTCTGCCGGGCATTGGTCCCAAGTCGGCCCAGCGCATCGCCTATTACCTGCTCGAGGCCGATGCCGAGGAGGCCCGCCGCCTGGCCGAGGCCATCCTGGAGGTCAAGCAGGAGGTCCACTTTTGCAGCCGCTGCTTTAACTACGCCACGGCCGACGAGTGCTCCATCTGCCAGGACCCGATGCGCGATACCACTCGCATTTGCGTGGTGGGCGAGCCGCGCGACGTCCAGGCGATCGAGCGCACGGGCAGCTACCACGGTCTCTACCACGTATTGAGTGGCGTGATCAGTCCCATGGACAAGATTGGTCCCGAGCAGTTGCACATCCGCGAGCTGCTGGCGCGTCTGGGCCACGAGGATATCCATGAGGTCATCATCGCCACCAACCCCAACATCGAGGGCGAGACCACGGCGAGCTATCTGGCCCGTACCATCAAGCCGTTGGGCGTCGAGGTGTCGCGTCTGGCAAGCGGCCTTCCCGTGGGCGGCGACTTGGAGTATGCCGACGAGCTTACGCTTGGCCGTGCCATCGAGGCCCGTCGCGCGATTTAGGTGGCGAGCCTGCTCCTGCCATATGTTTTCCTCGCGACGCACGGGGTAGTCATAATTTCCCCGTGCGACTGTGAGTTTGTTGTGCAACAAAGATGCTTCGTATCCGCTTATCGCATGGATGCTTCCGCTCGCATCCTTAATTTGCCCATTCGTTGCGCAACCTTTTGGGTTCGCTGATACACTCAAATATGGATTTGAATGAATGCGCCGCTTCTGAGCGGCGTGTTTTTCTTGGAGGAGAACGCATGCGGCCCGGTGGCACTCAGACAAAGCGCGGCGCCGCGGTGCGCATGCGACGCCGACTGGGCTTGGCGCCGCGGGCGTACGCACTGCTGTCCTGCTCGCTGGTGCTGGTCATAGCTGGCGTTTCTGCCTATGGCATGACCGTGCCGTCCATGATGCAGGCGCATGCCGCACGCGAACCGCGCGTGGGGCATGAGGTCAAAAGTGATCTGGGCACCACGACTGGATATGCTTGGGCAAGTGTGGTCGGGCATATTGTGTTTGGCACTGACGATGCGGACGGCGCCGAGGCCCCGGACAACGAAGTCACGCTTGCCAATGGCAAAACCATCGTGCTCACCAACACCAAGATCATCGATCGGTTGTCCAACAATAGCGTGGCGGCAACGGTGAATAAGGTCGAGCAGCAGAAGGAGCAGGACGCCCAGCAGTCCGGAAAGCCCGGTAGCTCGGATACTTCTGGCTCCGGCTCGAATTCGTCGAGTTCGAGCGGCGGCTCTGGGTCGGGCTCCTCTACCGGAGGGTCTGGAAATGGCGGCTCGACGGGCGGCAACACTGACAACGATGCAAACTCCGGTGGCCTTTCCGCTGCTGAGGAAGAGAGCATTCACAGTTGGCTTGTGACCAAGTACAACATGCTCGACGGCTACGTTTCTCGTGCCAATGACGTGGTCTCGACCTATAACTCTACGGGAGATCCCAGGCCGTGCGACAGCCTGGTCGGGGAGATGTTTGTCATTCGAGCCGAGTTCGGTCGTCAGACATTCTCGCCCCGGTCAAAGTGGTATCAGCAGTATGCCAATCTGTGGGGCTGTTACACCAACCTATGTCAATGGGTCGGCCATTACGGCGATGATGACGTCGCACTCGGTAACTTCAACAATAACGTGGCGGCGCTTGCCCTATGATGACCGATCTTGCATCCACCACACCACAATCGCTCGGTCGCGATCCCATGGTCGGCCTGCGCCTGGCGCGTGTCGACGGGTTTGAGCCGGCCATTGCGCTCGGTCAGGACGAACTGCCTGCCTATCTGCGTCGTTTTACGATGCTGTTTGCCGACGATGCCACCATGCGCCGTGGCGGTATCGGCCGCGTGACGCGTGCCGTCAACGCCCAAGGCGAGGCCGTGGCACTCAAGCAGCTCATCTTGCCGACGCGCGATGAGTTTGACGACGATGCCGCTCACGAGGCGCTGGTCGCCAAGTTCAAGGCGGCGTTTCGCGAGGAATACGAATGCCATCGCGCCCTTTCGGGCCTTAAGGGCTTTCCCCGCCTCTATGGCTGGGGCGAGGTCGACGGTGTGCCTGCAATTGTCATGGAATGGGTCGAGGGCGAGACGCTTGCCCGCTTGCGTTCGCGACTCGCCGTGGACGATGCCGGACGCCTGTCGCCGCTTGTAGCGGCGCGTCTGGGTCGCGACCTGTTCGATCTGCTCTGCCGTATGAGCCTGGTGGGTGAGGGCTTTGTCCATCGCGATATCTCGCCCGCTAATATTATGGTGCGCACGGCGCGTCTACCGCTTGACCGGCAGCTTGCCGAGGGCACCTTTGACCTGTGCCTGATCGACTTTGGCTCGTCGCTGGCGCTTGAGCCTGCGTCGGCCGTGGCCGGTACCGGCGGCAAGGCATCCTTTACCGAGCGCTATGCCACGCTGCGTCGCGCGACGGTTGCCTATGCCCCGCCCGAGATGCTCACCGACGATATTCCCGACCTGCGCGCTTTGCGTATGTCGCCGGCGATTGACGTCTATGCCGCGGCAAGCACGGTTTACGAGCTCATTGCCGGCGTCGCGCCATACGAAGCCGCGCCGAGCACTTCGGGCACCTCGGGTTCGCGCAAAAAGACGCGCGACATCGCGAGCCCCTACCGTCTCAAGATGGACACGCGGCCCGGCTATCCCATTGGTGCCCATGCGCCCGGTTGTGATTTGACTCAGCTGCTTCGTCGTGAGCCCGATGTGGCGCTCGCCGCGGCCGAGCAGGCCCAGCAGCTAGGGCTTGAGCCGGATTCCGAAGAGCTACGCGATGCGCTGGCGTTTGTCGATGCCCAGCTGTTCGACGTGGTGATGGCCTGTCTGTCCAGCCATCAAAAAGATCGTCCCGAGCCGGCGGCGGTCGAGGCGGCGCTCTCGGCGTTTTGTGACCACTATGCGCAAAATGTCGGTCGTTCGCTCCGCGGCGAGCCGCTCACGCCGTGCCCCATGGATGCATCCGGCCGCGCGGTTCGTCGCACGGCGATGATCGGTGCGGCGGTCGTTTGCAGCGTGGTTTGGGCTGTGGTCGTGGTTTCGGCCGCGCTGCTGGCGTCGGGCGCCCGCGTGACGGCGACTTTGGGATCGCTCGTGTGGTCTGGGTCGCTACCGGGTATTATTGCCGCACTGGCGTTGGCACTGCCAGGCATAGCCGGCGTTGTCACGGGGGCATTTGCGCGCAATCGGCGCTCGGGGTTCCTGCAGGGTGTGCTTGCGCTTTCTGCCTGCGAGGTTCCGGTGTTGGTTGTGGCTGCATGTAGCGTATTTTCCCAACGCGCCGTGATGGGCGGCCTTGTTGCCGCTCTGGTTGCAACCTATACGCTTACGTGGTTTTTGCTTGCGATGGGCTTTGCCTTTGAACTTCCCGTTTCGGCACCGCGACGCACAAAAGCCCAGATGGCGACTCCGCTTGCCGGTGGAGCCGCAGCTGCCCGTACTTTTGGCGGACCTGTCGAAGTATCGTCCGATTCTATTTCTACGACCAAGGAGGCCTAGGTCATGGCATCTCAAGTTGAGCTCACCCCATGCGGGGCCATGTTTGACATCTTTAAGCGCGCAGCGCATCTGAGCCATATCGAGCTGTGCGGCTTGGTGCTTTCGTCCCGTCCGCTCGCCGACGGCCGCAGCCCGCAGAGCCGAGCCGCCGATCGCTCTTGGGTTTCCCGCTTTATCGTTCGCGCGCCGGTCGGCACGCTTCAGCAGCGCTACTTTGCCGAATACGGTACCTCGGCTGCGCGTATTATGTCGCAACTGGCCCTGCGCCAGCGCAATCCCATGGACTCCACGGCTGTGATCAATATGGTGTGCGGTCCTGCAGGTGAACCGATGGTACGCGCGCTCGAAGAGTGCCACCAGGACACGAATCTCTATCGCAACGCGCTCGATCGCCTGTCCCAGGCGGCGGAACTCATGCCCGCCGAGCGCGCCGAGGCCGTGCTGGTGCTGTTTGTCGCCGTCGGTTGTTCGGCGGATGTGCGGTCCTCGGTGAACTATGCCATCGACTACGCGCACGCGACCTGTGGCGGAGGCACATCCACGCCGCGTTCGCTTGGCATGTCGATGACCGCGGGCGAACGCGAACCCGCCCCGGCGCACCCCTTGGGCTTGCTGCGCGTACAAAACAGTTTTGTCGTGAGCGCCCCGCGCTGGATTCAGCCGAGTGAGCAGGGTGTTGAGATTGGCGCGCTGGCCACTGGCGAGGGCGATATTACCGACGTCGGCGACGATGTCTCGGCCCGCCATGCCCATATCTGGTGCGATGCTCAAAATATCTGGCACGTCGAGGACTTGTCGTCCACCAACGGAACCGTGGTGGTAAACGGGGCCACGCGCGTCTGCATTCAGGTCGAGCCCGGCCGTTCCGCCCAACTCAATCCCGGCGACGAGCTCAAGCTCGGCGAATCCACTACCTACGCCATCCTCTTCGGTGCCCTCTAGCCGGCAGATAGGGACGTTTCTTTTCTGCCGGCACTTGGGGACACTCCTCGGCGCGCCAGAGCCAGTCGCCCGGGGATGGAGGGGCCATTTTGGCCCTTGGCGGTCAGTCGGGGCGAAACTAGAAGATCTTTCCGATTCGCGGCTGTTCATGCTTGTAGAGCATCTAAAACAATAGGATGTTATTCTGGAATATGCCGGGTGCGTGAACTTGCCTGTCTTAGCCTTAATAAGGTATAGGGGAGTTTGGCTCAGGGGTTCCGTCTTGTTCTTCAGCGCAGTATTGTGGGACAGATTTGCTGAGATTGGCGCCTTACACCGCAGAGCGCACGGAAGGCTCTCGATTTGTGTTCTGGCCCCAGAATACAGGGCCTGATACTTACCAACTGTGGCATGGATGTAACATCTGTAGAAATCAACCCTTTTGTTGTCGACCTTTGTAAGAAAAACACTGCCATCAACTCTTTGGATGACGAAACTAGGGTGCTTGAGGGGAGCCTTTACTCCCCTCTGAGAGATGACTCATGTTTTTCGCTTGTCGTTGTGAATCCTCCGTTACTGCCGATTCCGGATGAGATTCCTTATCCCTTCGTTTGAGATGGAGGACAATCGGGTCTGGATAAAACACTTCGTATTCTTAAGGGTGGCGATACGCATTTAGAGAAAAACGGTAAATACTGCTAATAGGGGTGACGACGATGGTGCAGGGGCGACCCGCGATGCTCTCATCAATACGTCGGATACTTGGGAAATCAGGTCTAGATGCATGTATGATGATGCTGTGTGGCTATTCAATTAATCCGCGTTCCGAATGGGTGCAGGGTATAGCTGCGACATCGTATGCTTTTGACCCGGCGCGATACTCAGATATTTCTGAGGCGGTTGACGAAGTTTATACGCACTATGCCGCGCAAGGCGTTTCGGAAGTTTGCACATCTACGTTACGGGCTTAGGTTTCTTCAAGCGAGCAGGCCGGTTGCGTTATTTCGAGCGATTTTTCTAGTCTAGACGACAAAAGGCAAAGGATTTGATGGGTATAAAACGCGGACGTTTGTGGGCGGATGCTCAAATCTATTGTGGCAATCGGGCGGTTGAAAAAGATATTTCAACCGCCCGATTGCCAGGTTCGTCGGAGGAGATGTCCGATTCCGACTCTCTTGTAGGAAGAGCTTGAGATCGTATTGGCCCAAGGCAATCTTAAAGCAGTCTCATTGGCAAATCTTCGCTCCTGTTGTGTTGAGGTGTAAGGTATCAGTGATTGATGTTTTGTGGCGGGTAGATTGGGGCCTTCCTTGATTCGATGCGTTCTCTCGAGGTTCATCAGAGCAAAAGGGGCTTTCGTCTTCATTGCTATCACGGTGATTGGAACCGCTCTCTCCTATGCCATGCCATACGTGAACGGGAAATTCTTAGATTTTCTTCTCGGTAACCGCAGCGAAAGAGACGCCGTACTCTTCGCGCTCCTGGTTGCGTCAATAGGAGTTTTCTCCACCCTCTTTACTTATTTTGCAGGAACACTTTCCATTCGCATAACCACGAGACTTTCCTTTGATCTTCTCAGGGAGGCCGTCTTGCGTTTTGAAAGAGACGATTACTTGGTGAGTCGGACCATCGATCCAGCCTATACAACGCAACGGATTATTTCCGACTCCAGCGTGGTCTCATCCTTCGTTTTGGCGAATTTTATCAGTGCGCCGCTGTCCATTGTAGCCATTCCCATCGTATTGCTTATCATATGGTCAATTGATTCAACTCTCGCGGTGTTTTCCATCATTCTCCTCATCGTGTATTTCTGTGTAATTACTGGGTTGAGGAAACTTTTGTATAGGGTCACGTATGAGAAGAAAGAGGCGGACAGCGCCTTTTACGCCGCAATTGCATCGCAGCTTAATCAGATTCTCAACATTCAACTGACATCTTCGTACGGCAAGAGCGAACAAGCGCTCGACGCTGGGTTTAAGAGCTATTTTCCCAAAGTTTTGCGCTCCGGAAAGCTATCATATTCTCTGACATCGCTCGATGGTCTTTTCGCAGCGTTGTTTCAAGCGGTGATACTTGTTGTTTCCGGAGTACGAATCATTAACGGAACTATGTCAATAGGCGAGTACACTATCATCGGTACATACTTCGCGGTTCTCTTTAAGACTTTGAAAAGTATGATGTCATTGTTCAAATCCTATCAAGATGCCAAAGCATCATGGGATAGGACGGCTATCGCGACGAGAGAAAAGGAGAGATCGGGGTGGAATCGGACCGATTTAGCTAAACTCGATGAAATAAATGACATTTCGGTATCTGATTTGGAATTCTCGGTTGCCCTTCCAGACGGATCTGTCCGAGAGGTCCTCGGCGGGTTTTCTTTCAAGTTTTCCGGTCCTGGTACATATTGCATAGTTGGGGAAAACGGAAGAGGCAAGACGTCACTTCTTTACTTGATGCTCGGGCTATACTCATCGAAAGGCAAAGTAAAATACAACGGCGTGCCAATCGAAGAATGCGACTTGGATTACATACGTGCGAGAGAGATATCGTGCTGCCCACAGTCGTGCTTCGCGCCGGACGAAACGGTGAAAGAGCTGTTAGAGTATTTCGACACGCCCTTTTCTTCCTATCACCGGGGTGTAGATGGCCTACTTTCGCTGGAAAACAGCGTGAAGGAGTTGCTCGGGAAACGTTGCTCCGCGCTTTCGGGCGGTGAGCTGCGCCGAGTGTACTTATGGTCGGCGATTTCACGCAAGTCGTCAGTTTTGGTACTCGACGAGCCCACGACTGGGTTAGACGCTGTAAGCCGCGCCGAGCTTGCGGCCTATGTTAAGCGCAACAAGCAAAGCCAGCTGATCATCGTTGTCTCTCACGATGACGAGATGGTCGGCGCGGTAGAAGGGGTAGTGGATTTAGGCAGCATGTACCAGGGTAAATGATGACAAGTGTAGTGCTACCCAACTGGCAGAGATAACAAAAAGGCGATGCAGATGCACGTAGCATTCAGGCGGTTCGGACTCGGTGCCTTCACGCCATCGCAACGCTTTCAGATATAGTTCTCGTTCTCTTACTAAAGGAAACTTTAGTCTACGTCATCTTGTCGAGACAGAGGTGAAGCGAAGTGTTGTCGCGACGTATCTTATTCCAGGTGGCTCAGTATCAGCGTGAGAATCGCACCAAAGTGTACTTACGATTCTCGTGTCCCACGGACAACATGAGCTGAGCATTGAGGTTCCACCCTTTGCTGCAACTACACGGGGTTGGACGGCAATGAATATGCCGGGCCGCATACCACGCGCAGCGGGGGTCCATGTCCCAGTATGTTGCCTACAGCAGCCTCGATGTCCACGCACACATCATCTCTGCCTTCGCGTTCAATCCATTTGCCGGAGAGTGCGAGGGTTGCCAGGCCGTAGAATTCGAGCCGAACAAATGAAATGCGGTATCAGCGCATAGGATTAAACTGACGATTGCTTTGCACTGAGAATACGCTTGGAAAGCCGCTATGGGTGGCGGCCCGGGTTAAATAGAGAAGCCCGTCCGATCACTTTCATGTGGCGAACGGTCGGGCTTCTTATTCCACTTGCCAATGCTCGGCTCATATTGGAAGAAAGCTACGCTAATGTTTGCGTGACACTCCTATTTTCTCCGAAGAAAGAGTCGGATAATGAAGAATAGAATTAAAAAAGGTGCCAGATATAACGCAAGTATAAAGGCTAATCCAACGAGACCTTGCAATAATGGCATAACTCCTCCCAGACACGAGATTTTGGTATTTGTTCCCATCTTATTCTGAATTGGACCAAATAGTTCCTAGCCACAAAACTACTCGTCAACTGGATCGCACCAATCTGCTGGCAAAACACAGCTTGATTCTTTATCGACATAGCACCAATCCGCAACAGGGCACTCGGCGATGTCGTAAAAATTGCATATATCAACTCCAAGACAACAAGGCTCAACGGGAGGATGTTCATTTGAACCAACAGGATGGATATGCTTCATAACAGCTCCTCACCTTAATCCAATTAGAGACTACGTTTGATCAATGCCACAGTGATCTACAACGCAGATGCTGCCGCCATCCATGTCATAGTCGCAGTAATCGTATGCACCACAGCCATCTGCTTTATCATAAACAGTACAGATGTCAGTAATGCCCAAGAGGCAGTCAAAAGACATCGGCTTCACGCCTGCCTCGTCGCCACTTCCTGGATTAATCGGATGAATATGCTTCACGACTACCTCCCTTTGAGTGCAGAAAAACCTCAATATTGTGTATAACAAACCAAGATGTCTAGTTCACCATATTTCTAGAATGGTTTCGGCGAACGTAGCAATAAGCTTCGCAGACGGTAATCAGAAGAACGAACACCTCCACAATGGTGACAGCAATGCGCTGAACCGCTTATTCCGATACAGTAGCTTCTCGTTGATTTTTCTCCTGCGAAGATGAG
Source organism: Collinsella sp. CLA-JM-H32 (assembly GCF_040098165.1). NCBI lineage: Bacteria > Bacillati > Actinomycetota > Coriobacteriia > Coriobacteriales > Coriobacteriaceae > Collinsella > Collinsella sp. CLA-JM-H32. The sequence goes on along the minus strand of NZ_JBBNMZ010000001.1, from coordinate 48,576 downwards.
TGGCGGGAAATAAGGTCAAAAGCCATCTCGTAGCACATTTTTCTATATTCACATGATGCAGGGTGTAGACTCTTGGGCAAGTAGCCGTGCTCGTCTGCAGCCTCCCAGCTACAGCCCCCACCACAGAAAGACCGAGCCCAACAGTCCGTACAGTCAATTCTTTTTTCGACACCCTGACTCCAGTTTTCAATATACCTAGTTTCGTCAATTCCGGTGACGATGTTGCCCATTTTGAATCGCATCATCCCGACAAACCTGTGACAGGGGTATACGTCCCCTTCGGGAGTCACGGAAATAAAACGCCTGCCAGCCCCGCATCCGACAAAGGCGATCCTGTTGCTCATAATCAAATCAACTGCAGTTTTCAATGTTCTAAACAAGGGCTTTTCCCCTTGATCAATCTGTTTGAGATATTGATCCGCCAAATCTATTAGGCCCGCCCTGATTTTGTTTAATGAGTGTTCGTCGAGTTTGATATTCTCATCGAATGAGCTCACGGGCGAGAAGTAAATCCTTCTGAAGCCCATCTCTTTAAACTGAAGATAGTCTTCAACAAGGTTACAGTTATTATTTGTTAAGGTCGCTCTTGCGCCGAAGGGGAACGACTCGGAAAAACGACGAACGTTTTTGTCGATATCGGAGAAAGAGCCGCCTCCCGTCTTGTACGGGCGCGATGCATCGTGCTTGCATCCTGTACCATCGAGACTAATCAGAACAGAAAACCCGTGCTCCTTGAAAGAATTCACAGCAGTGTCATTCAAAAGCGTTCCGTTGGTCGTAATAGAATAGGTAAAGTTTCTATTGGGGTATATTCTTTTTGAATAGTCGACCGTTTTCCATATCAGCGGCTCGTTAATCATGGGTTCCCCACCAAAAAAGACGATCGCAAGCGTTTCGTTTTCCGATGAACTTGCGACGAGGTAGTCGACCGCCTTGAAGGCTATCTCGTCTGTCATCAGCAGAGGAGACGTTCCATAATCTCCTTTACCGGCAAAACAGTAACTACAACCAAGGTTGCATGCATGTGAAACGTGGAGTTCGATGGATCTAAGTTTTCGAGGCGTGTCTTTTGTTAAGAAAGTCCGCTCAGACAATCGTTGATACTCATCAATGTCGTCTTCAAGTTCTGCTATGGTCGTTTGGTCGTAGCCTTTCGCAGCAAGTGACTTTGTTAGCAACTTCGAGTTGACCGTTCTTCCCGATGCTTCAAATATGCGAAGCGCATCTTCTGATGCTTGGTCAACCTGAAAGCAATTGCGAGTGACCTCATCGAAGCAGTAACGACGATCACTTACTGAGAAAAAATGCATACGTTCCTCAATTTCATGCTGGACTGGCACTAACCTTGTTTATTGTTGCGCAGCTATAAAAAACCACCAGCGGGGATTCGGTGTGCGGCCCAATCGGACTCCCAAAAGGTTCTATTTGAGACTGGCAAGCTTTGTGTTGTTGGCACTTCGACAGCGCTCTTTATTCCAACATGGAGCCTCGCAGTTTGAGTCGACTTGCCTCTGGAAGGTCCGATCTTAACTTGATTTAGGATGAAAACAGATTACAGGCGCGCTCCTCTAGAAAGAAAGGAAACCAATCGCCGCCTTTCACCAGGAAAGTTTTTATAGCCCACCTCGAGCAAAATGAAAGATGCGAGAGCGATTGGGGAACAACGCGAATCTCCCCTTTTGGGTGGGAGCGAGCCTTCAGCCACCGGCGAACGACTCGCCCTGGTCAGAATCTGGAAGTGGTGCCGGGCCGCTTGGGCCTCCCCGGTGACTTCGTGGGGCTTACCTGCCTGACGTCGAGGAGTACATCCGCAAGATTCGTTCCCTATGCCGTTTGCTCTCACGCCCGCCTTAGTTCCAAGTCGGGCGAGCCGCCGCGCTCATGCGACCCGTGGCGACGACACGTCGACGCCGCGCTCGCTGAGCACATCTTCGGTCGCGGGCGAGCACGAGGTCGCGCCGGCGCATCCGCTGGGACTGCTGTGCGTGCAAAACGGCTACGTGGTGAGCGTCCCGCGCTGGATTCAGCCGAGTGAGGAAGGCGTTGAGATCGGCGCGCTGGCAACGGGGGAGGGCGGCATCACCGACGTCGGCGACGACGTCTCGGCCCGCCATGCCCATATCTGGTGTGACGATTCTGGCACATGGTTTGTCGAGGACCTGTCGTCCACGAACGGCACCGTGGTGGTAAACGGGGCCACGAGTGTGTGTATCCAAGTAGAGCCTGGTCGCTCCGCTCAGCTCAGTCCCGGCGACGAGCTCAAACTCGGCGAATCCACCACCTACGCCATCCTCCTCGGCGCCCTCTAACTCATCCCCCCCCCCAATGAGTTGCGGTGAAATAGGGACTGATTAAGGCCGTTAACAGCAAAAACAGTCCCTATTTCACCGCAACTGCTGTGGGGTTCCAGGGGACTGTGCCCATCGGTGCCGGGCGCACAATAGTCACCCGAGGTAAACCTTTACCGGCCACCTATATTTGCCGAAATATGGCTTGACGGCGGGGTACAATAAACCCGCATGCGGATTTCCGTTGCGGGCGCTTCCCATCGCCGGGGCGTGCCCGGGAGCATCCGGCATGCGGCCTTTGCGGCGCTCGGTCATGTGCAAGACGGGTAGCTGGGCCTGTGGAGCGCGTGCAGCCCTCCTCGCCTTGGCATGCCTTCTCTCCACGCCATGTACCTGCTGCTGAGTCCGCCTGCCAGATGATTGGAAGCAACAACGAAAATCCCATCACGCCAATATCCCGGCGATCGCCGGGGCCTGTATACCTATATGAGAGGAGAGGGGTATATGGCGCGTAAGTTTAAGTCTATGGACGGCAACGAGGCGGCCGCATATGTTTCGTATGCGTACACCGAGGTAGCGGGAATTTATCCCATTACGCCGTCCAGCCCGATGGCCGACCATGTCGACCAGTGGGCGGCCCAGGGTCGCAAGAACATCTTCGGCACCCCGGTCAAGGTCGTCGAGATGGAGTCCGAGGCAGGTGCAGCCGGTACCGTTCACGGTTCGCTGGGCGCCGGTGCTCTGACCACCACCTACACGGCTTCTCAGGGTCTGCTCCTGATGATCCCGAACATGTACAAGATCGCGGGCGAGCAGCTCCCGGGCGTCTTCCACGTCTCCGCGCGTTGCGTCGCTTCGCACGCCCTGAACATCTTCGGTGATCACTCCGACGTCATGGCCTGTCGTCAGACCGGCTTCGCCATGCTCGCCGAGGGCAACGTCCAGGAGGTCATGGACCTCTCGCCGGTGGCTCACCTTGCCGCCATCGAGGGTAAGACCCCGTTCCTTAACTTCTTCGACGGCTTCCGCACCAGCCACGAGATCCAGAAGGTCGCCATGTGGGACTACAAGGATCTGGCCGAGATGTGCGACATGGACGCCGTCCAGGCTTTCCGCGACCACGCGCTCAACCCTGAGCACCCGCACACCCGCGGCAGCCACGAGAACGGCGACATCTTCTTCCAGAACCGCGAGGCCTGCAACAAGGTCTACGACGAGCTTCCCGCCGTCGTCGAGGGCTACATGAAGAAGATCAACGAGAAGCTCGGCACCGATTACGGCCTGTTCAACTACTACGGCGCTCCCGATGCCGACCGCGTCGTCGTGTGCATGGGCTCCTTCTGCGACGTGCTCGAGGAAGTCATCGACTACCTCAACGCTCACGGCGAGAAGGTCGGCCTGGTCAAGGTTCGTCTGTTCCGTCCGTTCTCCATCAAGCACTTCGTCGACGTTCTCCCCGAGACCGTCCAGAAGATCGCCGTCATGGACCGTACCAAGGAGCCGGGTTCCATCGGCGAGCCGCTCTACCAGGACGTCGTCTCCGCTCTCTACGAGGCCGGCAAGACGGGCATCAAGGTCGTCGGCGGCCGTTATGGCCTGGGCAGCAAGGACACGCCTCCCGCGTCCGCGTTCGCTGTCTTCGAGGAGCTCAAGAAGGACGAGCCCAAGCGCGAGTTCACCATCGGCATTGTCGATGACGTGACCAACCTGAGCCTGCCCGAGGCCGAGGATGCGCCCAACACCGCAGCCCCCGGCACCATCGAGTGCAAGTTCTGGGGTCTGGGTGGCGACGGTACCGTCGGCGCCAACAAGAACTCGATCAAGATCATCGGCGACCACACCGACAAGTACGTCCAGGCCTACTTCCAGTACGACTCCAAGAAGACCGGCGGCGTCACCGTCTCGCACCTGCGCTTTGGTGATTCCCCGATCCGCTCGCCGTACTACGTGACCAAGGCCGACTTTGTCGCCTGCCACAACCCCAGCTACATCGTTAAGGGCTTCAAGATGGTTCGCGACGTCAAGCCGGGCGGCACCTTCCTGGTCAACTGCCAGTGGAGCGACGAGGAGTTCGCCGAGCACATGCCCGCCGTGGCCAAGCGCTACATCGCGAACAACAACGTCAACGTCTACCTGATCGACGCTATCGACCTGGCTGCCAAGGTCGGCATGGGCAAGCGCACCAACACGGTGCTCCAGTCCGCCTTCTTCGCGCTGGCCAAGGTCCTGCCCGCCGAGGACGCCCTGCAGTACATGAAGGACGCGGCTACCAAGTCTTACATGAAGAAGGGCCAGGCCATCGTCGACGCCAACCACAAGGCCATCGATGCCGGCGCTACCGCCTTCCGTAAGTTCGAGGTTCCGGCCGACTGGGCTACCGCCGAGGATGCCGCTCCCGTCGAGCTCTCCGAGGAGACCAAGTCCGCTATCGCCCAGCAGGTCAAGAACCTGCTCGAGCCCATCGATCGCATGGATGGCGACAGCCTGCCCGTTTCCGCCTTCGTCGATTGCGCCGACGGCCAGTTTGAGCTGGGCGCCTCCGCATACGAGAAGCGCGGCGTCGCCGTGGTCGTTCCCCACTGGGACGAGACCAAGTGCATCCAGTGCAACCAGTGCGCCTACGTGTGCCCGCATGCCACCATCCGTCCGTTCGCGATGACCGAGGACGAGGCTGCTGCCGCGCCCGAGGCTACCCGCACGCTCGACGCCATGGGCCCCAAGGCCAAGGGCATGAAGTTCACCATGGCTGTGTCCCCGCTCGACTGCATGGGCTGCACCAACTGCGTCAAGGTCTGCCCCAAGGGCGCCCTCGAGATGGTTCCCACCGAGCAGGAGATGGACCAGCAGCCCGTTTGGGACTACATGGTCGAGAACGTCTCCGAGAAGAAGGAGCTCATCGCGGCCAACGTCAAGGGTAGCCAGTTTAAGCAGCCCTACCTGGAGTTCTCCGGCTCCTGCGCCGGCTGCGCCGAGACCGCCTATGCACGTCTGGTGACCCAGGTCGCCGGCGACCGCATGTTCATTTCCAACGCCACCGGCTGCTCCTCCATTTGGGGCAACCCCGCTGCCACCGCTCCTTACTGCAAGGACAAGGACGGTCACGGCCCGGCGTGGAACAACTCCCTGTTCGAGGACAATGCCGAGCACGGTCTGGGCATGGCCGTCGGTTACGAGGCCGTCCAGCACAAGCTGATCGCTGCTACCCAGGACATCATCGCTGCCGATGGTCCGTCCGATGAGCTCAAGGCTGCCGGCCAGGCTTGGATCGACTCCGTCAACGACACCGAGGCTTCCAAGACCGCTGCCGCTGCCTACGTTGCCGAGCTCGAGAAGTGCGGCTGCGACGCCTCCAAGGCGATCCTCGCCGACAAGGCTTACCTCACCAAGAAGTCCTTCTGGATCTTCGGCGGCGACGGTTGGGCCTACGACATCGGCTTCGGTGGCCTGGATCACGTCCTGGCTTCCGGCCACAACGTCAACGTCTTCGTCTTCGACACCGAGGTTTACTCCAACACCGGTGGTCAGGCCTCCAAGGCCTCGAATCTGGGCCAGGTCGCTCAGTTCGCCGCTGCCGGTAAGGTGACCAAGAAGAAGTCCCTGGCCGAGATCGCCATGAGCTACGGCTACGTCTACGTGGCGCAGGTCGCCATGGGCGCCAACCCGGCTCAGACCCTCAAGGCCATCCACGAGGCCGAGGCCTACGACGGTCCGTCCCTCATCATCGGCTACAGCCCCTGCGAGATGCACTCCATCAAGAAGGGTGGCATGCAGAACTGCCAGGCCGAGATGAAGAAGGCTGTCGAGTGCGGTTACTGGAACCTCTTCCGCTTCAACCCCGAGGCTGCTGCCGGCAAGAAGTTCTCGCTCGATTCCAAGGAGCCCGCGGGCGGTTATCAGGAGTTCCTGATGAACGAGGCCCGTTACGCTTCGCTGACGCGTTCCTTCCCCGAGCGCGCCGAGGAGCTCTTCAAGGAGAACGAGCAGGCCGCTATGGACCGCTACGCTCACCTGCTGAAGCTCAAGACGGTGTACAACGAGGCCTAGGTCTCCCACCGCAGGATCTGAGGACTGACCTTCGCGGACGTCCTCGGACATGAAAGAACCCCCGCTGCGCACTACGTGCGGCGGGGGTTCTTTCGTCCTGCGGAGCGTCCGCAAAGGTCAGCCCTCAGATCCTGCTACGACTACGTCCTTGGATTGTGTGGGCGGATGAAGGACGTAGTTGGTCGGGTATTCCGTCCCCTTCGCTGTTTCGCGGCTTTGCCGCGAAACCTCGCGCCACTTTGGGGATGGATGGGGGACTTGGCTGTTGCCGCCTTTTCGGAGCCTTTCTTTATTCCTTTTGCTGGATGAAAAGCCCCTTGTTTTTGCAGGGGTGCATACTCGACTTATAAGTGCATAGAATCTCGTATAGTGCGAGTAAGATATTGCGCTGCCTGTTTTGTGTTTAGCAAAGATATAGTTTGCATAATCTGGTCTAATCCCTGCTCTATTAAAATAAAGTTGCACGTAAATGGCGTAGATATGCTTGAGCTGGAGTTCTGTACGCTGAGCGGATAAAAACGACCGTTCACCGTTCCGCTATTTTCAAAATGAATAAAATGAGCGATAAAGAGAATATAAACCTTAATAAACTCGCGTATCGCACGGACGCGGGTTATTAATGGGTTGTAGGCCTTTTACAGAAAGGATTCCAGCAATGTCTAAGCCTCTTGGCAAGCCCGATCGTATTGTCGTCGCCCTTGGCGGCAACGCCCTCGGCAACAACCCCGTCGAGCAGATCGAGGCCGTGAGCAACACCGCCCATGCCCTCCTCGGCCTCATCGAGCAGGGCAACGAGATCATCATCACCCACGGCAACGGCCCGCAGGTCGGCATGATCCAGAACGCCTTCGCCGCTGCCCACGATGCCATCGGTACCCCCGAGATGCCGCTGCCCGAGTGCGGCGCCATGTCCCAGGGCTACATTGGTTATCACCTGCAGCAGGGCATCGGCCGCGAGATGCACAAGCGCTATAAGCGTTGGCACGCCGCCACCGTCGTCACCCAGATCGAGTGCGACCCGGATGATCCCGCGTTCAAGAACCCGACCAAGCCGATCGGCCCCTTCTACACCGAGGAGCAGGCCAAGGAGTTCATGGCCGAGGATCCCTCCAAGGTCTTCGTCGAGGATTCCGGCCGCGGCTGGCGTCGCGTCGTCGCCTCCCCCGATCCCAAGAAGATCGTCGAGGCTGACTCCATCCTTAACCTGCTCGACAACGAGTTCATCGTCATCGCCTGCGGTGGCGGCGGCATCCCCGTCGTCCGCGACTACGAGAACAAGGGCTGCTACAAGGGCGTTCCCGCCGTCATCGACAAGGACCTGGGCGGCGAGCTGCTGGCCGAGGACTGCGACGCCGACGTTCTGTTCCTGCTGACCGCCGTTGAGCATGTCGCCATCAACTTTGGCAAGCCCAACCAGGAGGAGCTCGAGGACCTCACCGCCGACGAGGCCGAGCGCCTGGCCGACGAGGGCCAGTTCGGCAAGGGTTCCATGGAGCCCAAGGTCCGCGCTGCCATCAAGTTCGCCCGTTCCCGCAAGGGCCGCACCTGCATCATCGGCGCTCTGGACAAGGCCGCCGAGACCATGGCTGGCCTCTCCGGTACCCGCATCCACGAGTAGTCTCTACTCTGTTGCCTCTCTCGTGGGCGCCAGGCAAAGCGCCCACAAACTAGCCTCTCTTCATGAGCCCCGCAGTCCGCTCCGACTGCGGGGCTTTTGCTATTCACCTAGTCATTGGGGACGTTCTTAAATGACTAGTCAAACAAGAGCGTCCCCAATGACCACTCATTTAAGTCTGTCCCCAATGACTAGTAGTAGGCCCACATGGCTTCGACTTCGTTGAGGACCTCTACGACGCCCCAGCGGCGGGCGCTGCGGCTGGCCGAGTTGGGGTCGTAGACGCCAATCTGGTTGGCGTCGTCGATGCCGTAGAGCACGATGTAGTGGCCTACGTTGGTAAACGTACCGGGGCGCACTGCGGCGATGACGGGCGCACCCGAGCGAAGTGCTTGGGTAATCGATTCGCGATCGTTATAGAGCTGTGTTCCGTTGAGCCCCAGCTGCCACGCACCGCCTGTCATAAACGACCACTCGGTGGCACCGGTGGGGGCGTAGTTGCCGGCTTCGGCCAGTGCGCATATATCGACCGGCGTCTTATCGGTGTGGCCGGTCTTAAAGATATAGACCATGGTGAGGCAAGTGGGACCGCAAGCGTTTTCGCGAATAGTGCCGCCGGCATAGGGCAGCTCCGACCATGCGGGGTCAATTTGGTAGATGTGGGGCATGGCGCCGGCCTGCCATTGCGAGCGTGGGGTCGAGAACGCAAAGGAGTAACCGGGCGCGACGGGAGCTTTAAGCAGCTTGTCCTCGGCAGTGGGCTCAAGACCGGCTGATCCGTGGGAGATACAGGATCCCAAAAACACAAAGACGAGGCAGGCGGCGATGGAGCAAAGCGCAAGGCGTAGGCGGCGGGCCGGAAGCGCGTGGCTTGTGGTGTGCGACGCGGGGTGAGGGGCGGAATTGCCGCGATCGCGTTGAGGTCGCGAAAAGGAGCGCTTGACGTAGTAGTCGGTCTTACGGCGATCGTAGCGGCGTGGCTGCAATGTGTCGGTCTGACGTTGGCGTGTGCTCGTACTCACGCGGTCTGACTGCTGCACGGTACGGCTTTGCTGCCGCGAAGAAGCCCCGGGCTGCTCTTGGGGGCGCTGCGGGTTGTCGTTGTCGGAGGTGCTTCTGGGCGTTGGCGTGGTGCGGCCGGCAAGGCGCACGCTTTGTGGCCGTTGGTCGCCGTCATTGTATCCGTATGCCATTCGAATCACCTTGCCTCATGTGTAACTTGTCTATCCTACATAAAAAGATGCACGACACATGGGTATGTGCGCCAAAAGCCCGACAAATGGTATGAACGTTGCCGCGCCGCGCGCCAAGCGTCACGGCAACAGGTCTTCAAAAGCAGACAAGATGAAAACGTCCAAGACGAATGACGTCTCCCGCCGTTCGTCCCAAAAACGGCGCCGCTCGTTTTGCAGTTCTGCCTTCGGTCGAGCTACAAGCGGCGCTGCTGTGCCAAGGCCGTATCTTAAAGCCACGAAATAAAAGCGCGCGGCAAAACAGACCGCGCAAGGGGTGACGTCAAGGGGCGTCAAAAAGGAAAGGAGGGGAACAATGGCGGACAAGAACGCAGAGGTTGCAGTCGAGGATAACGGCGGCATGAAGAAAACGCTCTCGCTCTGGAACTTCTTCACCATCGGTTTCGGTGCCATCATCGGTACCGGTTGGGTTCTGCAGGTCGGCGACTGGATGGTCGTGGGCGGCGGTCCCGTTCCCGCTATGATCGCATTCCTCTTGGGTGCAATCTTCCTCGTGCCCGTCGGAGCTGTTTTCGGTGAGCTCACGGCTGCTATCCCCATCTCGGGCGGCATCGTCGAGTATGTCGATCGTAGCTTTGGCCGTACGCTGAGCTACATCACCGGATGGCTTTTGGCCCTGGGCAACGGCATCCTGTGCCCGTGGGAGGCCATTGCCATTTCGACCCTCGTGTCCGAGATGTTCGGTAGCCTGCCCGGTCTTGAGTGGCTGCGCGCCGTCAAGCTCTACACCATCCTGGGGGCCGACGTCTACCTGTTCCCGACGCTGATCGCGCTCGGCTTTGCAGTCTACGTCATCTTCCTCAACTTCCGCGGTGCCAGCTCGGCCGCCAAGCTCCAGGCCTTCCTGACCAAGGCCCTGCTCTGCGGCATGCTGCTCGCCATGGGCGTCTCGCTGTTCACCGGCTCGCCGGACAACGCCATGCCCGTGTTCTCCCAGGTCGCCGGCGCTGGCGGCGGCAAGGCCGCTACCGAGAGCACCAGCCTGTTCGCCGGCATCGTGTCGGTCCTGGTTCTGACTCCGTTCTTCTACGCCGGTTTCGACACCATTCCTCAGCAGGCTGAGGAAGCAGCCGAGGGCCTCAACTGGAACAAGTTCGGCAAGATCATCTCCCTGGCCCTGCTGGCCGCTGGCGGCTTCTACATGGTCTGCATCTACTCGTTCGGCACCATCCTCGACTGGCATGAGTTTGTTAAGAGCCCGGTTCCCGCGCTTGCCTGCCTCAAGGGCATCAACATGCTTCTGTACCTGGCCATGCTCGTCATCGCCACGCTTGGACCCATGGGTCCGATGAACTCCTTCTACGGCGCCACGAGCCGCATCATGCTCGCCATGGGCCGCAAGGGCCAGCTGCCCGAGCAGTTCGCCGAGGTCGACCCCAAGTCCGGCGCTCCCAAGCTCGCCTGCGTCGTTCTGGGCGTCATCACCGTCGTCGGTCCGTTCCTGGGCAAGAACATGCTCATCCCTCTGACCAACGTGTCGGCTCTCGCCTTCATCTTCTCCTGCGGCATGGTCGCCCTCGCTTGCCTGCGTATGCGCTTCACCGAGCCCGACCTGCCTCGTCCCTACGAGGTGCCCGGCGGCAAGTTTGGCATCTGCCTCGCTATCGCTGCCTGCGCCATCATCATCGGCCTGCTCGTGATTCCGTTCTCTCCCGCCTCCCTCAACATGGTGGAGTGGAGCATCGTGATCGGCTGGTTGGCTATTGGCCTGGCTCTCATGGCCTTCACCAATTCCCGCAAAAAGTAACGCCGAGCCGGGGCGGATCAGGTGCGCGGGACCCTCTCTTCCGCGCACCGAACCCGGCACCACTTGGGTAGCTTTGTGAGGCCTTAACCCAATACGGCCTCGCCCACTATATGGATCCATAAGGAGGAACCATGTCCACTAAGTATGCAATCGTTGGCGGCAAGCTCATCGACGGTACCGGTGCCGAGCCGGTCGAGAACTCCCTCGTTCTCGTCGACGACAACGGCAAGATCGAGTACGCCGGCACTATGCAGGACCTTCCCGAGGGCGTTGAGGTCATCGACGCCGCCGGCAAGACCGTCCTTCCCGGCCTGATCGACACCCACCTGCACTTCTCGGGCAACTTGACCGACGATGACACCGACTGGGTCATGCAGCCGCTCCTCGAGAAGCAGGCCGTCGCCGTCAAGCAGGCCTACGACTGCCTCACCCACGGCCTCACCACCGTCTGCGAGATCGGCCGCTTTGGTATCCAGATCCGTGACTGCATCGACAAGGGCGTCTTCAAGGGCCCGCGCGTTCTGGCCACCGGCCTTGGCTTCTGCCGCGTTGCCGGCCACGGCGACTCCCACCACTGCAGCCAGGAGCTCAACAAGGAATCGCACCCCTGGGGCGATCAGGTCGACGGTCCTTGGGATCTGCGCAAGGCCGTCCGCCGTCGCCTGCGTGAGAACCCCGATGCCATCAAGATCTGGGCTACCGGTGGCGGCATCTGGCGCTGGGACTCCGGCCGCGACCAGCACTACTGCTCCGAGGAGATCCAGGCCGTGGTCGAAGAGGCAAAGATGGTCGGCATCCCCGTGTGGAGCCACTGCTACAACAACCACGCCGCTGCCTACGATTCCGTTCGCTTTGGCTGCGAACAGCTGATTCACGGTTTCGATATCGATGAGCGCACCATGGACCTCATGGCCGAGCAGGGCACCTTCTTCACCCCGACGATCGCCTTCCTGCCCACCTGGTACGCCACCTATCCGCCCGTCTACGTCCCCGAGCTGCACGACAAGTACGAGGGCACCCTGGTCGAGAAGGAGCTGCAGCGCAACTACGACTGCCTGCGCGAGGCCAAGAAGCGCGGCGTCGTCATGACGATCGGCTCCGACTCCTTCTCCTTCGTCACCCCGTACGGCACCTGCTCCATCGAGGAGATGTACGAGTTCGTCGACAAGATCGGCTTCACTCCGGTCGAGACCATCACCTGCGCCACCCTCAACGGTGCCAAGATGTGCCACATCGAGGACGAGACCGGGTCCATCGAGGCCGGCAAGTGCGCCGACCTGCTGGTCGTCAACGGTGACGTCGCCGCCGACATCCACGTGCTCAACACCGACAACATGGACGTCATCATGAAGGACGGCTGGATTGTCGAGGGCGGCACCTTCGGCGAGGCAAACAAGTACAGCGCCTAAGCTACCGTTCATCGATGGCTTGATGTAAAACACAGTATTTGATTGCATAATGCAATGGAGAGGGTCGCTTGCGGCCCTCTCCATTGCTATGGGGTGCGTCGGTAAGAAGGAGATGACGGTGGATCTCAATAGGCTGATTCTGGGCAAGAGCTACAACTCTACCAAGGTCTTTCGTACCGCTCAGCATGTGGTTCAAGCCATCTTGCTCGGTATTGTCGTTCCGCTGCTTATCCTGCTGCTCATCTGGGATCTAACCGATAATCCCAATCCCGTTCCGGCCGTTGTCGTCATTGCCGGCTTGGTCATGCTGTGCTTCTTCTTCTCGTACGTCTTTGTCGTTCCCGACGACCTCACATCGAGCGCAACCGACCGCACGCTCGCCATCGCTTCAAAAATATTCGCCTACACGTCGCGCGGCCTTACGCCCGAAGCTGCCCTGGGCGCCTCTAAGATCATCCTGTCCGAAACTATCGCCTCTGCCATCTGCTTTACCGACGGCAAGCAGGTGTTGGCAAGCTGGGGCGAGGACTCGGCAAAATGCCCCGCGGGCACCCCGGTGGTGCTGCGGACTACGCTCAACGTGATCAACAGCGGTGAGCAAAGCGTGTTCTCGCGCGATGCCTCGACCGAGACAGGTGGCTACTTTCCGCGTCTGCGCGCCGGTATTGTCGCACCGCTTACCGTGCGCGGGCATTGCGTGGGCACGCTCGAGCTGTATTATCCCCGTCTGAGCAGCATCGATATGCGCCAGACGGCGCTTGCCTCGGGCTTTGCCGACCTCATTTCCACGCAGCTTGCGAGCTTTGAGCTCGAGCGCCAGGACGAGCTTACGGCCCGCGTGGAGCTGCGCGCCTTGCAATCGCAGGTCGATCCTCATTTTCTGTTTAACACCATCAGCACCATCGTGTCGCTCGTACGTACCGAGCCGGACAAGGCAAGGTCGCTGCTGATCGACTTTTCCAATTACTACCGTCAGACGCTTTCTGATTCCGATACCCTCACAACGCTCGAGCACGAGGTGGAACAGGGCACTCGCTATATCAATCTTATGCAGGCTCGTTATGGCGACGGCCGTCTGCGCGTCTCGGTCGATATCGACTTTGAGGTGCGCGATTGCATGGTGCCGCCGTTTATCTTGCAGCCGTTGCTCGAAAACTGCATCAAGCACGCGCAGCGCGAGACCGAGCCGCTTTCTATTCATGTTAGGGCTTTCGAGACCGATGACGGTTTGGAGATCATCGTCGAGGACGATGGCATCGGTATGAGCGAAGAAGTCTGCGCGCATCTGTTTGAGCAACATCGCCTGGAGGAGCCCGAGAGCATTACCGCCGACGGTTCCATCAAACGAGGCTGCGGCCTGGCGCTCTTTAACGTACTTCAGCGCATCCATTTCTTTTACGGAGAAGATTCCGGCATGCGCGTGAAGTCCCAGGAGGGCGTGGGAACGCAGGTCATCGTCGAGCTGAACGGCGAGCCGCATGAGCCGGCGCCGTTGACGGCGTAGCACGCGGTTGGATTGAGAGAAAAAGAGGGGAAGCACATATGTCCGAAGGCTGGAACATCTTGGTGGTTGATGACGAGCCTCCCATTAGGGCTGAGCTACGCTATCTGTTGGAAAAGGATACGCGTGTGGGTCAGATTGCCGAGGCGGGCAATGTCACCGAAGCCGTGGAGTCGATTCTGTCGAACAAGCCCGACGTGTTGTTTTTAGACATTACCATGCCCGGTCGCTCGGGAATTGAGCTTGCCGAGACGCTGCAGAACCTAAAGACGCCGCCGGTGGTTGTGTTTGTGACGGCGTTTGCCGAGTATGCGGCTGATGCCTATAACCTCGATGCGGTCGACTATGTCGTCAAGCCGGTCGAGGACGCACGCCTGTCAAAGGCACTCGACAAGATCGAGGCAGCCTTGGGTGTCCGTCGTGTTATCCACGCTCCGCGCCAGCCTTTGCGTCTGACGGTGGACCGCGGGGGCAAAAAGGTGTTCATTCCCGCCGCAGACGTCTGCTACTTTGAGGCGCGTGCCGATTTTTGCAACGCCGTCTGCGCCGAGGGAACATACCTGATCAATGAGTCGATTTCCTCGCTCGAGCGGCGCCTGGCCCCCGAGGGCTTTATCCGTGTCCACCGCAGCTATCTGGTCAATTTGGAGGACGTGCACAATGTCGAGATCGGTTCCACGGGTCTTATGGAGCTCAGGCTCGATCGCGTAACCTCGACGGTGCCCGTGTCCCGCCGTCGCGCTGCCGAGGTTAAAGCACACTTGGGGCTTGCGTAGACGGTCTGCGTGCCGTCGTTTACCATCGCAGGTTTGGCATGGGCGCGCGGTGGGCATAATGGGTGGCATCGAATGAAATCGAAAGGATCATTATGCCCGCGCTTATCACCCATCATCTCTTTGGCGAGGAAAGCATCGACCGTCTTCCGCAGGGTGTCATCACGTCCGATGAAGAGCGCATTGCCTTTATCTTGGGCAACCAAGGCCCCGACCCGTTTTTCTTTCACATTCTGACACCGCGTGTTTCCGACTGCACGCTGCTGGCGCAGGTCATGCATCGGTCGCGCATGTCTCGCCAGTTCGCGTGCCTGCGCGACGGCGTGTCGCATCTGCTGCCGCGCGACGCCAGCTTGGGTCGCGCCTTTGCGCTGGGCCTGCTGTCTCATTACGTGCTCGACCGCAACGCCCATCCTTTTGTCTATGAGCAGCAGTTTGGCATCGTGGAGTCCGATTCAGAGCTTGAGGATTCGAGCAGTCAGGTTCATGCCGTGATCGAGAGCGACCTGGATGTACTGATGCTGCAGCTTAAACGCGCCGGCGCTACGGTCGACGATTACCCGCCGGCGGGCGAGATCGTCACCACCGATCGCATCAATCGCGTGGCCGGCGTGCTGATGAGCTATGTTGCCGGACGCGTGTACGGCATTGACATTCCGGCGGGGGAGTACGGTGCTGCCGTTGCCAATATGCAGCGACTTTACCGCGCGATTGAGCCGGCCGGCTCCGCAAAGACGCGCGCGATCTCGCTGGTTGAGGGCTTGGTGCACGACTACTCGCTGCTCGACGGCCTTGCTCATCGCGTGACGACGGAGTTGCCCGAGCGCACCGGTAACCTGGGCCATCTGACATGGAAGAATCCCTTTACCGACGAGGTCTCGAACGAGAGTTTCCCCGAGGTCTTTGATCGCGCGCTGGGCGATTACGAGTGCACGGTCGCACGTTTTATCGAGACCGGTGACATGGATGCCGTGACCAGTCACGTCAACTACAGCGGTCGCGTGCTCAATGCCGATGAGGAGTTCGACCGCGAGGAATAGGGCCCGTGCGTGCCCCTTTGCCGAATCCTTACCGGCGGTTCTGGACAATTGGGGTACGATGAACTAACTGCATATCGGGCGAATACGAAGGGTCCCTGTCCATGAAATACACCAAGCTCGAGCGTAACTGGGTTATGTATGATGTGGGCAATTCGGCCCTCGTGCTGCTCAATACCTCGGTGGTGCCCATTTACTTTAACGCCATCAATACCGGCGCTTCCTCGGCCGACCTGGTGGTCGCCTGGGGCAATGCGCAGACGATCGCCTCGCTGGTCATCGCCATGCTCATGCCCATTCTGGGCGCGCTTGCCGACTACGCCGGCAACAAGATCAAGTTCTTCTTGGGCTTCTTCCTCACGGGCCTGGTGCTTTGCCTGGCGCAGGCTATCCCAATGTCCGCCATGGCATTTTTGACCGTGTACGTGCTGTGCACCATCGGCCTTAACTCTTCTATGACGTTCTACGACGCCATGCTGCCCGACATTACCACCGACGAGCGCATGGACGCCGTGTCCAGCTCGGGCTATGCCTGGGGCTATATCGGTTCCACCGTGCCGTTCGTCATCTGCCTGGCGCTCATCATGGGCGGCCCCGCTCTTGGCGTCCCCACCATGCTGGCAACGCGTCTGTCGTTTATCATCACTGGCGCCTGGTGGCTCATCTTTACTCTGCCGCTCATTCGCACCTATAAGCAAAAGTACGGTCGCGAGCGCGGTCCCGAGGACACCATCGGCCACATCGTGGGCGGTGTGTTCTCCGAGGTCGGACACACCATGCGCGAGATCGCCCACAACAAGACCGTGCTGGTCTACATGGTCGCGTTCTTCTTCTACATCGACGGCGTGCACACGGTCATTTCCATGGCAACCAGCTACGGCTCGGCTTTGGGCATCGATTCGACGCAGTTGGTGCTGGCGCTGCTCGTTACGCAGTTTGTTGCTTTTCCGTCTGCCATCATCTACGGCAAACTCGCCGGACGCGTGGGCACGCTCAACATGATCCTGGTGGCCGTCGCCGCCTACATGGGCATTGTGCTGTTCGCCGCGTTCTTCCTAAAGACCGCCTTCGAATTCTGGGTGCTTGCCATTATGGTCGGCCTGTTCCAGGGCGGCGTGCAGGCGCTCAGCCGTAGCTACTTTGGCCGCATTATCCCTAAGGAAAAATCCAACGAGTACTACGGCTTCTTTGACATCTTTGGTCGTTATGCAAGCGTCATGGGCACCTTCCTGGTGTCGGTCGTCACCTCGCTGACCGGCAACCCGTCGCTGGGCGTCCTTTCCATTGGCGTGCTGCTGGTCGTTGGCTTTATGCTGCTGGTCCGCCTGTCCCGCATGACTCGGGCGGCAGGGCATGCCGCATAGGAGCGAGCGGCTATTGTGCCTGTCCACGGTACTCTTTTGGGGTTATCCGCAATAAACATTGCGACTTGCGAGCAATGATTTGCCCAAGTGGGTATGATGGAATCAGCTAGGTCGCGGGGCGTCGCCTGTGTTTGGCGGCGTCCCGTTTTTGTGTTGCAGGGAGGGTAAGGCATGAACGCCACAGTCGTGATTCCAACGTATTGGGCGGGCGATGACGCTTGCGCAAACGCCCCTGGCACCTATGACCATTCGACGCGACTCAACGCCGACAATCCCGAACTCGACCGCTGTCTGGCCTCGCTTGAGCAGGTACGTGACATCCCGCGCATCATCCTTTTGGTGGTCTGTCCCGTTTCTGCCACAGCCGATGTGTCGCTGCGCGTGCACGAGATTGTCGACGCGCATCCCACGCTCAAGGTCACCGTTGTCACCAACACCCAGGCCTCGCGCATTGCAGACCGGGTTGCTCAGATCGCGCCCAAGGGTTCGGGCGAGTGCGTGAGCCTGCGAGGCTACGGTGCCATCCGCAACATGGGGCTAGCCTGTGCCGCTGTGCTGGGGCATGACGCGGTTATCTTTTTGGATGACGATGAGACTGTCATCGACGCCGACTTTATGAAGCGCGCGACCTATGCGTTGGGGCAGCAGACGCGTCAGGGCTTGCCGATCTTGGTCAAGAGCGGCTATTTCTACGATCGCGACGGCTCGCCGCTGGCTCCCACGGACAAGGCGGGCATCTGCCATCGTTGGTGGACCAAGCGCATCGAGTTCAACCGTTGGATGAAAAAGGCGCTCTCGGGCACCCGCATCTCGCGCTCCAACTACGTGTGCGGCGGCCTGATGGCCCTGCACGCCCGCGCCTTTACGCGTGTAGCCTTTGACCCGTTTATCACCCGCGGCGAGGACTTGGATTACCTCTTTAACATGCGCATGTTTGGCTACGACGTGTGGTTCGATAACGAGTGGACCGTGCGCCATCTGCCTCCGGAGTCCGAAAAGCGCTCACCGCGCTTTATGCAGGATGTATACCGTTGGTACTACGAACGGGCCAAGTTGACATTCGCCGCGCATCAAAAGGAGCTCATTCCCGTTACGGCGGCATCGCTCATGCCCTACCCGGGCCCGTGGATTTCGCGCGAGCTCGACGACCGCGTGCGCAAGACCGCTATGGTCCGCAGCGTGTTTACCCGCGAGCATGAGGGCTACCTGCGCATCTGGCGCCACGGTATTGACGAGGCCAAGACCTACGCGCGCCAAAACGCCGCAAGCTACCTGCGTTTCCAGAGCTTTTGGCCCAAGATCATGGACGGGCTTTGGCGTGACGCACAACTGATCAGTATCCTGGAGGGGGCCGAATGATCGACCGCCGCGCCCAGCGCGATAGTTCAATATCAATCTTTCGCATCATTGCCGTTGCCTGCGCCATTTGCGTGCTGGTGTACTTTATTTTTTCCTTGGTGACCGGTATCGAGCCGATCGCCACGGTGATTGCCTGCGCGCTGCTGTGCATCTTTCTGTGCATCTTTATCTTTTTGACGCTCAATCCCGATTCGGTGCGCTCCCAGTACACCGAGGAGACGCTCTCGGTGGCCTCGGCCATGCTCGAGGACATTAAGGGCGGTCTGACGCAGGAGTCGGCGCGTTTGGTGTGCCGGCGCATTTTGCCCGAGACGCGCGCCATGACGGTGGCCATCACCGACGAGGGCAACGTGTTGGCCTGCGCGGGCGAGTTTGAGGAAAAACTACTGCCAGATTCTCCCATCCACACGCTTGCCACACGCTACGTTATCGAACATGGCATCGTGCAGTCGTTCAACCGTATGGTGGATGTCGTGGGCTCGGATGGCTCGCACAACCAAGTCCCCGCCGGCATTATCGCCCCCATCAAGGTGGGCGATCGTACCGTCGGCACGCTCAAGTTCTACTACAAGACCCCGCGCGCCGTCGACCGTACCCAGTACGCGCTTGCCTCGGGCTTTGCCGAGATCTTGTCCACGCAGCTCGCCATCCACGAGCTCGAGGTGCAAAAGGAACTCACAGCGCGCGCCGAGGTGCGTGCGCTGCAGGCGCAGATTAACCCACACTTCCTGTTCAACACGCTGAACACCATTGCATCGTTTACGCGCACCGACCCGCTGCGGGCCCGCGAGCTGCTTCGTGAGTTCTCATCGTTCTATCGTGCTACGCTCGACAACTCGGGATCGCTTATTCCGGTCTCGCGCGAGGTTGCACAGACCAAGCGCTACCTTACCTTTGAGAAGGCCCGCTTTGGCGAGGACCGCGTGCTTGCGACGTTCGATGTGTCCGAGGACGTGGAAGATACGCTGGTGCCGGCGTTCGTGATCCAGCCGATTGTCGAGAACGCCGTACGTCATGGTATGGGCGATGACGACGCCCTGAGGATCGACGTGACCGTTCACCAAGACGGCGAGGATGCAATCTTGATTGCCGTGGCCGATAATGGCGTGGGCATGGATGAGGGTACCGCCGCCAGACTGTTTGACGAGCGCTCTGCCCGTCCCGACGCCAGCTCTCCCCAGGGTGGCGGCGCCGGTGTGGCCATGCACAATATTTCGGAGCGCATCCATCGCTTTTATGGGCCGCACTCCTATACGCGTGTCGAATCGGCGCCGGGCAAGGGCACCAAAGTGCTCCTTCATCTTGATTTGTCAGAGAGCATCTTTGACATTCAAGAGTAAAATAAAGGGCTACGGGCTCAACGTCATGCGACGGATGCCCGGCGTAGTTAGTTGACGAAAGGTTTTATCCCTATGCTGCGTGCGATGATTGTGGATGATGAGGCGCCGGCTCGCTCGGAGCTTCGCTTCCTGCTCGAGCAAACGGGCAAGATCGGCACGATCACGGAGGCGTCGAGCGTCCGCTCCGCCATCGAGATGCTTATGGAAAGTCGCGTGGATGTCGTGTTTCTCGATATCTCGATGCCCGGTGCCTCGGGCCTGCAACTTGCCGAGGCGCTGCATAAGCTCAAAAATCCGCCGGCGATCGTGTTTGTGACTGCGTATAGTGACCATGCGGTCGAGGCATTCGACGTGGATGCCGTCGATTATCTGATGAAGCCGGTCGAGGAAGCTCGCTTGGATCGCGCGATCGAGAAGGTCATGCAACGCGCCAAGCCGGTTACGGACAGCAAGGTGACCATCGAGCGTATCCCGGTGGAAAAGGGCGGCCGCAAGGTGCTCATTCCCGTGGACGACATTCGCTTTATCATGGCCAAGGACGATTACTCCTGCATCTATACCGTCGATGATCGCTTTTTGTCGACGACCTCGCTGGCGCAGTTTGAGGCCAAGCTCTGCGACTTTGGCTTCTTCCGTGTTCACCGCCGCTATATCGTCAACTTAGCGTGCGTTACGGACGTCGAGACGGTGCCCTCGGGCGCCATCCAGCTGGGCATTACGGGCGTCGACGAACGCGTGCCGGTTTCGCGCCGCCGCGTCGTGCCGCTCAAGAAGGCTCTGAGTCTCTAGCACACTGGCCCCGCAGCCCTGTAGACCCATCGTCTGCGGAGCCGTGGGGCTTTTTTGTATGTATCTGCCGAATCGTTTTTTGCGGAAGGGATCCCATGAACAGCGCAAGCGCCAAGCGCATCGACATCATCTCGGACACCCACGGCTATTTATCGCCTGCGCTCTTGGATGAGCTTGAGGGCGCAGACCTGATCATCCACGCCGGCGATCTCACGTCAGAGATGGACTACGAGCACCTATGCACCATCGCCCCCGTGCGGGCCGTACTGGGCAACAACGATTACTACCGCGACTACGGTCCCGATGTAGACCGTCTTGCGCTCTTTACCTACGAAGGCCTCAAATTCGCCGTAGCCCACTACCGCGAAGACCTTCCGGTGGGATCCGTAGACGTAGCCATCAATGGTCACACCCACGTAACCAAAGAAGCCCAAGTGGGCCGTTGTTTAGTCCTCAACCCGGGCAGCGCTAGCTACCCCAGAGGCACCCGAGGCCCCACCATGGCCAGAATGCTAGTAAAAGACGGCAAGATCATAAGCACCAAATTTATTGATCTAGAGTAACCACAACAAAAACGGGGGATGCAAATGCGTCCCCCGTTTCCATTTGAGCCAAAGGCAGAGCTTCAACAAAAACAATCAGACCAACCCCGCCGAGGAGCACGCGGGCTAGCCGCGCAGCGGCGCACGCCCGCAAAACTGGTTGAATAATGTGACGGCAGGGAGGGCTTCCGGGGCTGAGGGCGGGGGTTAAGTTTGTCGCGAGTTCCACACGCAAAGGAAAGCACTTAATGTGCTTTCCGTCTTGCGCAGGACTGTAGAGCAGCAAACTTAACCCCCGCCCTCAGCCCCGGAAGCCCTCCCGGATGGCCCCAAAAAATTTTTCAAAAAAGTTGTTGCGCGCCGGACAGACTTCTGTGTATACTAATCCCCGCAGCGCACGCGAGCGGAAACAAACGCGAACGTCTGCCTGGGGAGTTAGCTCAGTTTGGTTAGAGCGCCGGCCTGTCACGTCGGAGGTCGCGGGTTCGAGCCCCGTACTTCCCGCCAACGCAATTAAAGCCACGTCTTCGGACGTGGCTTTTTGCGTTTGATGCACTTTGTTTCGATAGAACGATCGCCCTGGTGCATCTTCGCCCAGAATCCCCGCGCCTTCGGGAACGCAAGTAAAATCTAATAAGTATATCTGTCTGAACAACAGCTTTGGTGCGCAACACCTGTTCTACGAGACAGGGGGTTAGGTTATACTAAATTGCACTGTGCGCCGCATCTGATGCATTTCGCTCCAAGCGCGGCACTCAGTGGATATCCGATTTACCATTTGGATGTCCTGGCGGTCATTTAGCGTCTCGACACAAGCTCGGCCCCGGAGCTCGTTCGAGCTGTTCGTATTCCTTGAAAGGGGAAAAATGGACATATCGAGGAAGACTGATTACGCCCTTCGAATGCTGGCGATGCTTGCTGAGGATCCGGAGTGTTTGCTTTCTGTTCGCACCGCTGCCGAAGAGGTCAATGTCCCGTATTCGTTTGCCCGCTCGATTCAGCACGGTTTGGTCCAGGCCGGTATTGTGGAGAGCCTGCGTGGCGTCCACGGTGGCATGCGTCTCAAGGTCAGTCCGGACGACGTCACTATCCGCCAGGTCGTCGAGGCCGTTCAAGGTCCTATGGTTATGAACGATTGCACCGCGCCCGATGGTGACTGTGCGCGCATGGGCGCGTGCTGCTATCATCCCCTGTGGGCCGGAGCTCAGGCGTTGATGCGCGACTACCTCGATTCCGTTTCGCTCGGCGACATCGTCGCTCACCGCCAGTTCCCGGCCGTCGATCCCAAGTTCGCCGACCGCGAAGCGTTTCCCGAGTACGCCACCTGCGCGTGCGCTTACCGGGAGGAATAGCGCCGCATAAGGAGCATAGCCATGATTCAGGACCCCTTTCGTTCGATGATTCGTTCGGAAGGGGTCCTGCGTTATCGCGACCTTCCGTGGCGCCGCACACGCGATCCGTACATCATTTGGCTTTCTGAGGTCATGCTGCAGCAAACACAGGTGCCGCGTGTGGAGGCGCGCATGCCGGTGTGGCTCGATCGTTTTCCGACTGTGCAGGCGCTTGCCCAGGCCGCGCCTTCCGATGTTTTGGACGCTTGGCAGGGCATGGGCTACAACCGACGCGCTCTGGCGCTTCACGGGGCCGCTCAGCGCGTTGTAGAGGACTGGGACGGGGAGTTTCCGCGTGAGACGCATGACTTGGTCGCTCTGCCTGGTATTGGCCCGGCAACGGCGCAGGGTATCCGTTCGTTTGCGTTTGATCTTCCGGGCGTGTATTTGGAGACCAATGTGCGCACGGTCTTTTTGCATCATTTCTTTCCCGATGTGCCGGCCGTTCCCGATCGCGAACTGGTGCCGCTGATCCAAGCTGCCTGTCCGGCGGTCCCCGGTGCGGCGGCGGACGAGATCGCGCCCTTTGCCGCGCCTCAAGACGATGCCGACACGCCGCGCGCGTGGTATTACGCATTGCTGGATTACGGCGCGTATCTTAAAAAGACACTGCCCAATCCGTCCAGGCGGTCGGCGGGCTATAGTCGTCAGTCCAAGTTTGAGGGCTCGCGCCGCCAAAAGCGCGCGCATATCGTGCGTATGTTGTTGGCAGCGCGTGATGGGCAGCCTGCGGGCATTACGGTTGATGAAGCTGTTGCAGGCGTTAACGAGATGGAGACGGCAGCCGGCCGGGAGCCGGTTGAGCGCGAGCTAGTCGCAAGTATTCTTGCCGATCTGGAGCGCGAGGGCTTTTGCCGCTCCGAGGGCGATCGTTGGCTGAGTGTATAGCTCGCTCGAATCTGAAGAACAGGATTATAAGGTTTAAATTCTCGGCTTGAGGGCATCCTAAAGACAAGGCCGCTCAAAGCCTATGGGCGGCATGTGTTGAAGGGAAGTACACCTATGGATTTTGAGAACTCTCAGACCAAGAAGAACCTCGAGACTGCTTTTGCCGGTGAGTCCCAGGCGCACACCAAGTATCGCTACTATGCATCCAAGGCCAAAAAGGACGGCTACGTTCAGATCTCGAATATCTTTGCCGAGACGGCGGGCAACGAGTCCGAGCATGCCAAGCTGTGGTTTAAGTACCTGCACGACGGTGCCGTTCCGGGCACTCTGGACAACCTGCGCGACGCCGCCGCGGGCGAGAACTACGAGTGGACCACGATGTACGACGAGTTCGCCAAGACCGCCGAGGAGGAGGGCTTTGCCGAGATCGCCGAGAAGTTCCGTGGTGTCGCCGCCGTCGAGAAGGCCCACGAGGAGCGCTACAACAAACTCGTCGAGCGCATCGAGTCGGGCGAGGTGTTTGAGCGTGAGGGCGTGAAGGTATGGAAGTGCCTGAACTGCGGGCACCTGCACGTTGGTGCCGAGGCGCCTGAGGTGTGCCCGGTGTGTAACCACCCGAAGGCGTACTTTGAGGAGCAGGTGGTGAACTACTAGCGCTTGGCGCTGGCTGCTGCGGAGCGCAGGGCGGGAAATGCCTTTCCCTCTCGCTCACGGCTGCGCAGGGTCGCGCGAGGCAAAGGCATTTCCCGCCCTGCGCTCCGGCTTCGGGTCGTTGCGTGCTCGTTACAGAAAAGCTGATAAGAAGTTTGTGTGCCGCCCCTTATGGGGCGGCACGTTTTTGTGGGGGCCGGTTGGGGCGGTGACGTTGCTTAGAGGGTACACTGGGTAGCGTTGGCTATTCGTTTCCTCTTGTGAGGTGTTGGTTATGGGTAAGAAGTCTCGGGCTCGGGTTGCTGCGGCGGGAACTCGCAAGGATCCTGGTCGTCGGGTTGCCGAGGGTAAAAAGGCCGATCGTGCCGAGAAGGACAAGAAAGTCGGCGCGCATGCTCATCCTGAGTGGGCGCCTCATTTGAATTCGGCTAGTGAGGATTTGACTGCCAAGTTGTTTACTCTGGTCGAGGTAATTTTGGGCGTGGTGCCCCTTGTGGTTATCGGTTTATTCTTGGCTTCGAAGGACGCCACGAGTGTCGATAAACTCACCGAGGTCTTTTCGCAGGACCCCTCGATGGTGGTCTCGTTTATTTCTGCGTGCTTGCAGCCGTTTGTGGCGTACATGCTGTATATGGTCTACCGCAAATACTGCGAGGGTGATGCGGGCTTTGCCGCCGGTAACCTGATCGGTCTTTTGTGCTCCGAGATCCTACTGCTCAATATCCCGGGCGTCATCGGTATGGGCATCTTGCTGTGGCGTGTTTGGCGCAACGTCGCCCCGCACTTTGAGAGCTGGTTGTTTGAACGCCGTGCAATGGGCGTGCTGGCAGACATCGCCGGGTCGCTCGTGATTCTCGTCTTGGCATTTATGTGCGCCACCGCCGCCCGCGGTCTCGCGGGCATGTAGTCTGTTCTCACCGACCACGGGGCGCAGGGCGGGGAAACCTTCCCCTCTCGCTCACGGCTTCGCAGGGTCGCGCGAGGCAAAGGTTTCCCCGCCCTGCGCCCCGGCGTTGAGTCGTCGCATGCTCGTTACAGAAAAGCTGATAATAAGTTTGTGTGCCGCCCCTTTGGGGCGGCACTTTTTGTGTGGGGTCCCGGTCTCCACAATTTTCGTCAAGCTATTGGTTAGATTTTGGTCAGTTGGCGTAAGGGTGGAAGGCCAAAAGATTGTTGGCGAAAAAAGCTCAGAGAAAGTGCTGGTAGGGGAGTTGTTGAGCTTTTCGACAGCTTTTGAGCAAAAGAAACTTTGTGGCTATTGCCGGCGATTGCGTTGTCGCGGTCATGGCGGTGCGGGATGCTGGTCGTAAGCGTCGAATGCTCCGATTTTGGAGGCCAGCATGGATCTGTTTCTTGAGACTCCGCAGCAACAAGCTGAGCGCATGCTGCGTCAGCAGCAACGACTCATGGAGATGCAAATGCAGGGGGCGGCAGCCCAGCCCCCTGCGCAAAATGCCACGCCTGTGGTTTCGCCTGCGGGCGAATCGGCACCAGAGGCCTATTCCGTACAGCAAGATTCATATGCGCAGGAGCTCGCGTTCGACAAGCGTCGTGCGCGTCGTCGCCGCGTGGGCCAGCGCCTGCGCACATTGGCGATGATCGTGCTCATCCCGCTGGGGCTTGCGGTCATCTTTCTGGCGTCGTATGCCCTCACGTGCATCCTCAACGGCGCATCGCCCAACGAGGTGCTCCAACATCTAGCGGCCCTGGGCCAGCGCCTAGGCGACGCCATAACAACCATCCGCACCGGCTGGGAGAGCTAGCGTTTGTAACATTAGGACTTCTAGGGTGTAGGGATTATCGCCACGAGCGGAATTCTTGCATCCTGTTGGTCCTGTCGTGCGACTGAATAGTATTATTGAAGTTGAATAATAATAGGATTTGTTATGCATAAGCAGGATTTAGAGCAGACTCTGTTGGGCATTGACGAAGAGGCAGAGCTGGAAATAGGTCCAAGAGACGACAGGCCGAGCGTTGTATTGGTGGGAGGAAGCGCCTTCATGCTAAACGATGTGACGAATCGTTCGGTTACACATGACATCGATGTGTTTGAGGCGGACAGGTGCCTCCGCGAGATCATAGCTCGATACCCCGAGGTGAATGGTATGGCGGTGGCATATTGTAATCAGATGCCATTCAATTACGAAGATCGTTTGATCCCCTTGGATATTGGGGCGCGTTTTATCAGGTACTTTACGCCATCCTTGGAGGATCTGGCGGTAATGAAGCTCTATGCCTTCCGTCCGAACGACATCATCGATCTTCATAGTCAGGCATTCGTCGACCGACTTGATTGGGGGCTGCTCGAACGGCTTATATTCGACGAGGGAGAAGCACTGGCGTCGTCGCCTTCGGAGCGGAGTTATCAAGAGATGGTCTGTGCATACAGGCAATACAAAAAGGAGGTGCTCGGTTGAATCTGACCTTTGAGGGATTCTTAAAAGGCTATTGCCGAGAGCTATCCGGACAGCAGTCGCTCAGTTTTAGAAAACTGGTTAAGCAAGCGACGACGGTTGCGCCGCGCGTGGCGGAGCCCCTGTTTTTGCTCGCTTTGGCACAGGGTAAAGCCGAATACGTTCTGGGCTTATCCGAGGGTTCGTGGATGGAAGAGGGTTACCGAGGCGTTTTGTCCTTGTACGCCCAAACGGGTAGCCTGGCATCTCTATGCGCCGAGGATAAACTTCCTAATCGTTATGCCAACGTTTGGCGTGCGTATAGAGCGGTGAAGGAAAAGCCAGTGGCGGACAGAAGGATCAACGCCCTGATGCGAAAAAGAACGTTGGGAGCGCTAGAGGAATCGGGCGTAACGCGCTACGGTCTCTGCCGCGATTTGAATCTGAATAAGGGAAACGTGTACGCATATTTAGCCGGTGATGACTCAAAGGTGAGCAGGGAGACGGCACGCCGCATTATGGAATATGCGGAGGAGAGGGGCGCCCAAGAAGGGACCGGGCGCCCGGTGCGTATGGCGGGGTAAGATTGATCGCGGTTTTGATTGGTGCTCGATTGGGTTTGTTGGGCGGAGTTTATGTCTGCTATTGATATTGTGCTTGTTGTGATCGCCTTGGTGGCGGTGGGGGTTGCTGTGGCTTGCGCCCTCCAACTCAAGAGCCTGCGTGCCGAGTTGCGGGAGCGTGGCGACAGTAGCGCGGAAACGCTGGCAGCACTCGAGCAGGCTAACAAAGCGCTCGATGCCCTGAACGTCGCGCTGGCCGAAACCCGTCGCACGGCCAATGCCATCGCGCAGCAGCAGACGACCGATGCGGCCGTAGAGCAGCAACGTTACCTGACCATCGCGCGCGAGTTCTCGCAAGCCGGTGACCGGATGGATGATCTGCGCCGCGAGACCGCCCAACAGCTCGGCGCCAATCGCGAGGGCATCGAGCATCGCCTGGACAAGGTGCGCGAGACGGTCGATGCTCAGCTGGGTGCCATCCGCGAAGACAACAACGTGCAGCTCGATCAGATGCGCGCGACGGTGGACGAGAAGCTCTCTCGCACGCTCAACGACCGACTTTCGGCATCGTTTAAGCAGGTGAGCGACCAGCTCGAGGCCGTGTACAAGGGCCTGGGCGATATGCAATCTATCGCCACCGGCGTAGGCGACCTCAAGCGTGTGCTGGGCAATGTAAAAGCGCGCGGCATTTTGGGCGAGGTACAGCTGGGTGCGATCCTGACGGACATCCTCACACCCGACCAGTATCTGGAAAACGTTGCCACCAGGCCCGGCGCCTCGGAGCGCGTTGAGTTTGCCGTCAAGCTGCCGGTAGACGAGGGCGATCCCGTGCTGCTGCCGATCGACTCCAAATTCCCGGGCGACGCGTACGAGCATCTGCTCGACGCCCAGGAGTCGGGCGATGCGGAGGCCGTTGCCGCAGCGCGCAAGACGCTCGATATGATGGTGAAACGCGAGGCAAAGGACATCTGCGAAAAGTACCTGAGTGTGCCGGCAACGACCAACTTTGGCATCATGTTCGTGCCGTTTGAGGGGCTGTACGCCGAGGTCGTCAGCCGACCCGGGCTCATCGAAACCCTGGGCCGCGACTATCATGTCAACGTTGCCGGTCCCAGCACTATGGCCGCCATTCTCAACAGCCTGCAGATGAGCTACCAGACGTTTAGGCTGCAAAAACGTACCGACGACGTACTGCGCGTGCTCTCCGCCGTCAAGGCCGAGCTGCCGCGCTATCAAAAGGCGCTGCGCCGCGCCCAGCAGCAGATCGAGACCGCGGGCAAAACGGTCGAGGGCATCATTACCACGCGCACCAACGTAATGGAGCGCAAGCTCAAGGACATCGACGCACTGGAAGACGCCGACCAAGTCGATGAGATCTTGGGACTCACGCCCGCGGGCCTTCCCACAGACCAAGAAGACGAGGACTAATTGCAACAAGA
The DNA here is from genome assembly GCF_040098165.1 of Collinsella sp. CLA-JM-H32. Lineage (NCBI taxonomy): Bacteria > Bacillati > Actinomycetota > Coriobacteriia > Coriobacteriales > Coriobacteriaceae > Collinsella > Collinsella sp. CLA-JM-H32. The sequence goes on along the minus strand of NZ_JBBNMZ010000001.1, from coordinate 20,190 downwards.
CGGCGGGGCACCGGTGCAAACGCGGGCGCCCTACCGCTTTTCGTATCGCACTTGTCTGGAGCGTGCTCCAATGTGCAACAATGGCGTTTCGCCCTATCAGATGCGAAAGGAAGCCCATGTCTCAGAGAAGCACCAGCCCGCTCAGCCGCTCCACCGTGCGCCGCACGCTGCAGCGGTTTTGGGGTGTCACGCGCACGCAGCCGCTGATTGTCTTTCTCTCGGTGTTCTCGTCGGCGGGCTACATCTTTTTGCTGACGTTTGCCAATACCTATGTGATGGCCCTCATTGTCGACCGCGTTCAAGCCGGTCCCGTGGTGGGTGACCAGGTGTTTGAGGTCTTCGGCCCCTATATCCTGGCGCTCGTACTCGTTAACCTGGTGGGTCAGATCCTCTCCAAGCTACAGGACTACACCGTCTACAAGCTCGAGATCGCAGGCAACTATCACCTGGCGCGTCTATGCTTCGACACGCTCTCCAACCAATCCATGACATTTCACACCAGCCGCTTTGGCGGATCGCTCGTGAGCCAGACGAGCCGTTTTATGAGCGGCTATACGGGGCTGGTGGACGTGACGGTGTATTCGCTCATCCCCACCATCACCTCGGTCATCTGCACGGTGGCGGCGCTCGCCCCGGTGGTGCCCACATTTACCGTGATCCTGGTGTGCATCATGGCCGTCTACATCGCGTTTGTCTGGCTTATGTACAAGCGCATCATGCCGCTTTCGGCCGCGACGTCCGCCGCGCAGAACAAGCTCTCGGGCGTGCTCTCCGACGCGGTCACGAACATCTTGGCCGTCAAGACCTGCGGGCGCGAGGACTTTGAACGCGATCTGTTCGACGCCGCCGATCGTGCCGCGCGCGACGCCGAGACGGTCTCGATGCACGCCATGATGCAGCGCAACTTTACGACCTCGGGCCTTATCGTCATCACCATGGCCGTGGTGAGTGTGTTCGTGGCGGGCGGCAACGCGTGGTTTGGCATCTCGGCCGGCTCGCTCGTCATGATCTTTACCTACACCTATAACCTCACCATGCGCCTGAACTACGTGAGTTCCATGATGCAGCGCATCAACCGCGCGCTCGGCGATGCGGCCGAGATGACGCGCGTGCTGGACGAGCCACGTTTGGTGGCAGACGACCCGGACGCCTCTGAGCTCAAAGTGACCGAGGGCGCGATTGATTTTGAGCACCTGAGCTTTGCGTACCGTGATGCTGCAGCGGGCGAGAGCGTGTTCGATGACCTGGCGCTTCATGTGGCGGCGGGCCAGCGCGTGGGCCTGGTAGGCAAATCGGGCTCGGGTAAGACGACGCTCACCAAGCTGCTGCTGCGCCTGGACGATGTTCAGGGCGGCCGCGTGCTCGTGGACGGTCAGGATGTCTCGCGCTGCACGCAGCAGAGCCTGCGCCGCCAGGTTGCCTACGTGCCGCAGGAGGCGCTGCTGTTCCACCGCTCCATTCGCGAAAACATTGCCTACGGTCGTCCCAACGCCACTGATGAGCAGATTCGCGAGGCCGCGCGCCTGGCCAACGCCCTGGAGTTTATCGACCGCTTGCCCCGTGGCTTTGACACCATGGTGGGCGAGCGCGGCGTCAAGCTCTCGGGCGGCCAGCGTCAGCGCGTGGCTATCGCCCGCGCCATCCTAACCGACGCGCCGATTCTGGTGCTCGACGAGGCGACCTCTGCCCTCGACAGCGAGTCCGAGGCGCTGGTGCAGGAGGCGCTCGAGAACCTGATGCGCGGCCGCACCTCCATTGTGGTGGCGCACCGCCTGTCTACCGTGGCGGCGCTCGACCGCATTGTGGTGCTGGCCGATGGCGAGATCGTCGAGGACGGCACGCATGCGCAGCTCGTCGAGGCGGGTGGCGAGTACGCGAGCCTGTGGAGCCGTCAGACCGGCGCATTCTTGGAGGCGTAAGCGTCTCGGACGTGGGACAATTGTGCCCATAAGTTTATTGTGCCGTTGAGCCGAGGAGTCGTTATGCCACGCGAGACCAATGCCGCCAAGCGCGAGCGCGCCATCGAGGTGTGTGAGCGCCTCAACCGTCGCTATGGCCCGGTCGAGTGCTTTTTGGACCACGAGAATCCCTTCCGCCTGCTGATCGCGGTGCTGCTCTCGGCGCAAACGACCGATGCGCAGGTCAACAAGGTGACGCCGCGGCTGTTTGCCCAGTGGCCCACGCCCGAGGCCATGGCTGGGGCGAGCGTGGCTGACGTGGCAGACACCATCAAGTCACTCGGCTTCTACAAGAGCAAAGCCAAGCATGCCGTCGAGGCCGCGCAGATGATCGTCGCCGACTATGGCGGCGAGGTGCCGGCCGACATGAAGGAGCTCGTGAAGCTGCCGGGCGTGGGACGCAAGACGGCGAACATCGTGCTCAACGTGGGGTATGGCATCGTGGAGGGCATTGCGGTGGACACGCACGTCAACCGCATTGCGCACCGCCTGATGCTGAGCCCCAAGACGCATGCCAAGGAGCCGCTCAAGACCGAGCAAGATCTGCTCAAGATTTTGCCGCACGAGTATTGGGAGTCGGTCAACCATCAGTGGATCACCTTTGGTCGCGAGATCTGCGATGCCCGCAAACCCAAGTGTGACGAGTGTCCGCTGGCAGATTTGTGCCCCAGCGTGCGCGTAGCGGGGTAGGGCGGAACGCATTTTCGTCTGGCGTTTTTTGCGGGGCTGGGTTTGTCCTTGAGCCGGAGTCCTCTCCATGCGCTACCATGACAGACAATGTATTTGACGTACGACCCGCCGAGCTTGCCCCGGCGGGCTTTTGGCGTTGCGATGCCGGAGGAACAGCATGCTCATTCACCGTATAGCCGCGCAGCTCTACACTGCCGAGGCGCTGCAGACCGTCGAGGCCGGACTCGATGCCGGCGAGGACGTGACGCTGGCCGTGTCGCAGTCGGGCCGCACGCTTATGGCGGCCGCTCAGTTTGCGCGCCGTCCGCGCCCGACGGTCTACATTGTGAGTGGCGAGGATGCGGCCGATCGCGCCGCGCGCAGCCTTGCCGCCTACGTTGGCCTGGCGCACGTGTGCCGTTTTCCCGAGCGCAAGGACTATCCGTGGCGCGAGCAGGCGCCCGACGATGCCGTGGTGGCGCAGCGCTGCGAGGCTCTGGGGCGCATCGTGCGCGGGGACAACTGCATCATGGTTGCCTCGGCCCGCGCGCTGCTGCGCTGCGTGCCGCCGGTCGAGAGCCGCTACTGGGAGTCCACGACCTTCGCGGTGGGCGAGGAGATTCCTTTTGACGAGGTGTCGCAGCGCCTGGTGGGCATGGGCTACACCAATGCCGGCGCCGCCGACGCGCCTGGTCTGTTCCGCGTGCACGGCGACACCGTCGAGGTGTTCCCCGCGCAGGAAAAAGCGCCCGTGCGCATCGAGTTCTTCGGCGACGAGATCGATCGCATCCGTCGCATGGTGAGCTCAACGGGGCAGACCATCGGCAACGAGGACAGCATCGAGATCTTCCCCTGCCGTGAGCTGGCGCTTACCGACGAGGCCGTCCACAACATGCATGTGGCGCTTTATCGCGCCAGCCAGGACGACAGCAAACTGGCAGCGCTGCTCGAGATGGTGGATGCGCGTATCGTCACGCCCGAGCTCGACCGCTTTTTGCCGGTGATGTACGGCCAGACCGTGAGCCCGCTGGCGCACGTGAGCGGCAAGGCGCTCGTGGTGCTGTCCGAGCCGCGCTCGCTGTTCGACGATTGCCTGCGTGCCTACGAGGATATCGAGGCCCGTGCCGGCGAGGCGGGGGTCGACCGACTGGATGGCCTGTATGTACGTGCCCAGCAGCTCGATTTTGGTGCTCAGCAGCGCCTGAACTACGTAAGCCTCATCCGTGCCGGCGGTGCGGTTACGGCCGAGCTCAAGATTGAGCAGCCGGCCATCGCGGGTTCGGACAATCGCTTTATGACGCGCATTCAGGAAGTCGTGGGCAAGCGTTACGCCTGCGTGTTTGCCATTCCCGACCGCGGTGCGCGCGAGTCGATGGAGCTCACCTTTGGCGACGAGGGCATTACCTTTGAGGAATCGCTGACCGCGGCGCCCGAAAATGTCGGCGCTATCGGCGAGCGCGTGCGCGTGGCGGCGGCAGATTCTGCCGACCGTGCTGCCCGTCAGGATGCCCATGCTGCAATTCGCGAGCGCAAGGCCGATGCGCTCAACGCCCGCTCGCTCGAGGCAGGTGCCGCCCAGGCAGCCGCCGGCGCCGCCGTGCCTACTATCTCGCGCGGACGCGTGACCTTTGTCGATGCCGCTCTGCCGCAGGGCGTGGTGGTGCCCGATGCCAACCTGGCCGTGTTCTCGATTGCCGACCTCAACGCCCGCATGGACGCCAACCGCGCGCGCAGCCGCCGCAAGGTGGACATTACGCAGATCACATTCCCGTTTAAGCCGGGCGACTACGTGGTGCACGCCACTCACGGCATCGCACTCTTTAGCGAGATCGCGCGCCAAGAAGTGGGCGGCAAGGAGCGCGACTACTTTTTGCTGGAATATGCCGACGGCGACAAGCTCTACGTGCCGCTCGAGCAGGTCGACCGCATCACGCGATACGTCGGTCCCGACGGTGACAAGCCGCGCCTGACCAGGCTCAATACCGCCGACTGGACGCGTGCCACCAACAAGGCACGCAAGAACGCCAAAAAGCTGGCGTTTGACCTGGTCGATCTGTATACGCGCCGCTCGTCGATTACCGGTATCGCCTGCCCGCCCGACACGCCCGAGCAGATCGAGATGGAGCAGAGCTTCCCTTACGACGAGACGCGCGACCAGCTGGAGGCCATCGCCGACATTAAGGCCGACATGGAGGCGCCCAAGCCCATGGACCGCCTGCTGTGCGGCGACGTGGGCTTTGGCAAGACCGAGGTCGCTCTGCGCGCGGCGTTTAAGTGCGTTGACTCCGGCCGCCAGGTCATGGTGCTCTGCCCCACGACCATTCTGGCCCAGCAGCACTACGAGACGTTCTTTGAGCGCTTTGCTCCGTTTGGCCTTGAGGTCGAGGTGCTCAGCCGCTTCCGCACACCGGCGCAGCAAAAGCGCGCACTCAAGGCGTTCGCCGAGGGCACGATTGACGTGCTTATCGGCACGCACCGCCTGCTTTCGGCCGATGTGAACCCCAAAAACCTGGGCCTGGTGATCATTGACGAGGAACAACGCTTTGGCGTGCAGCACAAGGAGCAGCTCAAGAACCTGCGCGAGCAGATTGACGTGCTCACGCTTTCGGCCACGCCTATCCCGCGTACCATGCAGATGGCTACGAGCGGCGTGCGCGATATGAGCCTGATCACCACGCCGCCGACCGGGCGTCGTCCCGTGATCGTGCACGTGGGGGAGTACGACCCCGATGTGGTGAGCGCGGCGATTCGCCTGGAGGTGGGCCGCGGCGGCCAGGTGTACTACGTGTCCAACCGCGTTAAGACCATCGATGACGCCGTGGCGCGCGTGCATGAGGCCGCGCCCGAGGCGCGCGTGGGCGTGGCACACGGCAAGATGAGCCCGCGCGAGGTCGAGGACGTGATGATTGAGTTCGCGACCAAAAAGATCGATGTGCTCATCGCCACGACCATCGTGGAGAGCGGCATCGACAACGCAACGGCCAACACGCTGATCATCGAGGACTCGCAGCGCCTTGGCCTGGCGCAGCTCTACCAGCTCAAGGGCCGTGTGGGCCGCTCTGCCACGCAGGCCTACGCGTACTTTATGTTCCCCGGCGAGCTGCCGCTCACCGAGGAGGCAACGGCGCGCCTGACCGCACTTTCCGAGTTCCAGGACCTGGGCAGCGGCATGCGCATCGCCATGCGCGACCTAGAGATCCGTGGCGCCGGTTCGCTTATGGGAGCCGAGCAGCACGGCAACCTGTCGAGCGTGGGCTTTGATCTGTTTACGCAGATGCTGGGCCAGGCCGTGGCCGAGGCGCGCGGCGATGACGACGCCGGCGTGGAGGCGGCGAGCGTGGGTATTAACCTGCCGGCCGACTACTTCTTGTCCGAGGAGTACCTGCCGGCGGTGGACCAGCGCGTGCTCGTGTACCGTAAGCTCGCAGCGGCCGAGGACCTGGAGAGCATTGACGAGGTGCAGGAAGAGACCGAGGCCGCGCATGGTGAGCTGCCGTTGGCGGGACTCAACCTGTTCAACCGCGCGCGCATCCGCATCCGCGGCGAGCGCTTGGGGCTCGAGAGCGTCACGCTCAGCGGCGGCCGCATCACGTTTTTGGGCGTTGACGTGCCCAAGAAGGTGGCCTTTGAGCTTAAGACCCGCTATGGCGCGGTGAACTTCCCCAAGAGCCGCAAACTGTCGGTACCCTACAAGGCAGGCGCCGGTGCGGGCAGCGGCCTGGGTCGCGGTCTCGACGCCAACGACGGCACCGGCCCCGTGGCCGCGGCACTCATGCTGCTGCAACAGCTGGGTGCCAGCGACGACGACTAACGGGTCGACGCTGCAAACGCTCCATTTGGGCAATCTGACCCTCACTCGTCGGTCGCGTACGCAAGTACGCTTCCCTCCTCCTTCGGGCCACCTTGCCACAAATGGAACGTTTTCGCTCACTTATGCTCAACCTGTAAGGGTATTTATGGGACAAAGCTATCTTTGCCCCACCACGTTGCGGGTCGACCCTTCGCCCGACCGAAAGGAAAGCATGTTCGGATACATCTATAAGAAAGATGTCGCCATTATCGCGGTTGTCCTGTGCCTTTGTCTGGGCGTGGGCAGTTTTTTCGATTACCAAATCTCGAGCATGCTGTTTAACTCATCCAGCTTGTTCGGTCGCTTTGTCGAGGCGACCGGCGAGCTGCCGTTCGAGCTGACGGCGAGCGTCGCGGGCGTTATGCTCGTACGCGCGGTGCGTCCCGACTCCAAGGGGAGCAAATGGCTCGCCGTGCTCGGCATCCTCGTCAACGTTGGCCTGACCGGCTACGAGATCGTTTCGTCCCTGCGGGTTGGCGGTAAACTCATTGCCGTTCAGCTGGTGCTGACGTTTGTGCTGGTGATCGCCGCCAACCTTATCGTCTATCGCCTCACGCGCGCGACCGAGCCTGACGAGCTCACGCGCTGGGCGTTGATGGTGCTTGCCGTGTGGGTCGCTCAGGCCATTATCCTCAACGTGATCGTCAAGCCGTTGTGGTCGCGCCCGCGCATGCGCGTGATCGAGGTCACGCCGGGGCTCAATTTTCAGCCGTGGTGGGTGATTGGCAACCCCGACAAGTGGAGCTATATCGCCGCCGGCGTAATCAAGGACGGCTTTAAGTCGTTCGCGAGTGGACACACCGCGCATGCGGCGATTGGCCTCATGCTCGCCGGGCTTCCCGCGGCGGCCTTTAAGGAAAAGCCGTCGCGCCGCCGGGTGGTCTTTTGGACGGCGGCTGTGGTCGCGGCGCTCGTCGCCTTTGGCCGTATCGTGATCGGAGCGCATTTTTTGAGTGACGTGAGCTGCGGCTTTGCCCTGGTGCTGGCGCTTGAGTGCCTTGCCGCGCGTATTGCCTATCCCAACGGCGTACAATAGCTCCGTTTGAATCATCTGGCCGATACCCGGTAAGAGAGGATTGCCATGCTCGCGTTTAACAACGATTATTCCCACGGCGCACACCCGGCGGTGCTGCAGGCGCTCGTCGACACTAATATGGAGCCGCAGCCCGGCTACGGTACCGATGCACATACCGAGCGTGCCAAGCACCTTATTCGCGAGGCCTGCCAGGCCCCCGATGCCGACGTGTTTTTTCTGGTGGGCGGCACACAGGCCAACGCGACGGTGATCGACATGCTTCTCGCGCCGTACGAGGGCGTCGTTGCTGCCGAGACTGGCCACGTCGCCTGCCACGAGGCGGGCGCCATCGAGTTTGGCGGCCACAAGGTGCTCACCATCCCCGGCTACGAGGGCAAGATGCACGCCGAGGACCTCGAGAACTATATCCAGGTGTTCTACGAAAACGAGAGCTACGAGCACACAGTGTTCCCGGGTGCCGTGTACGTGAGCCTATCGACCGAGTACGGCACGCTGTACTCCAAGGCCGAGCTCGCGGCGATTCACGCAGTGTGCCAGAAGCGCGAGATTCCGCTGTTTGTGGATGGCGCCCGCCTGGCCTATGCGCTGGCGGCCGATGAGTGCGACATTACCCTGCCCGAGCTGGCGCAGCTGTGCGACGTGTTCTACATCGGCGGCACCAAGTGCGGCGCGCTCTGCGGCGAGGCTGTGGTGTTCTGCGGCATGCGCGCCCCGGCGCATCCCATTCCGCGTATTAAGCAGCACGGCGCGCTGTTGGCCAAGGGCCGCCTGACGGGTGTGCAGTTTGAGGCGCTCTTTACCGACGGCCTGTATTTTGAGATTGGCCGTCAGGCGATCGAAACCGCGCAGGCGCTTCGTCGCGTGCTGCACGAGCACGGCTACCGGTTCTTCTTGGAGACGCCGACTAACCAGCAGTTCGTGATTCTGCCCAACGAGGACATGGCGCGCATTCGCGAGCATGCGGCGATCGAGTACTGGGAAAAGTACGACGAGACCCACACGGTGGTGCGCTTTTGCACCAGCTGGGCCACGACGCAGGAGGATATCGACGCGTTGGCGGCTGTCCTGTAGCCTGATGTAATGACGGGGGGCCGCCTTGCGCTGGGTTTGGCGCAAGGCGGCCTCTGTTTTTGAGGGGGAAGGGTTGTATGACCGAGATGTCCGAGCCGACGATTCGCCTGGCGACGCCCGATGATGCGCCGGCGTTGCTTGCCATCTATGAGCCGTATGTGCGCCAGACGGCGATTACCTGCGAATACGAGGTGCCGAGCGTTGAGGAGTTCGCCGGGCGTATTGAGCGTACGCTCAAGCGCTATCCGTATTTGGTGATGGAGTTGGACGGGCGTCCGGTAGGCTATGCCTACGTGAGTCCGCTTAACAGCCGCGAGGCATACGACTGGTCGGTCGAGACGTCGATCTACCTGGCACGCGATGTGCGCCATGGCGGGCTGGGTCGCAAGCTGCACGATGCGCTCAAGCAGTGCCTGATCGCGATGGGCATCACCAATATGTGCGCGCTCATCGCCGTGCCGCACGACAAGGACGACGAGTATCTAACGCACAATAGCCAGGACTTCCATGCCCATATGGGATATCGCTTGGTGGGCGCCTTCGATCGCTGTGCCCAAAAGTTCGGCCGCTGGTACGACATGTGCTGGATGGAGTTGGTCCTGGCCGAGCGCACGCCCAACCAACCCAAACCAACCTGGTTCCCCGATCTCCTCGCCTAAAACCACCACAAAGGTGCCTGTCCCCTTTGCGGTGGTTTTGGCAGGTTAGCCGATGGGCTCGGTGTATTTGGCGCGGTCGGTGCGTTGGATGCGCTTAGAGACATGGAGCGGTCGGCCGTCGGTGTCGTAGACGTAGTCGGTGATCAGGATCAGCGCCTGCCCGCGCTCGACGTTGAGCAAAAACGCCTCGTTTTGCGAGGCATAGCACACCTCAAAGGTCTTATGTCCCTGTGCTGGCGCGCGATGGAATTCTTGGCGCAGCGTCGCGTAGAGCGAACCGTTGATATCGCGGTCGATGAGCGACTCGAAGCTTGGCGGCAGGTAGGTGGTCTCCAGGCACAGCGGCGCATCGTCCAGATAACGCAGGCGGACAAGTTTGACGAGCTTGCTGCCCACGGCGGCATCAAAGAACTTAGCTATGCTGCCGCCCGCCTTGGTAAAGCCCGAGTCCACCGTGCGCGTGGTGGGCTTCATGCCCTGGCCTTCGACCTGCTTGGTATAGCTCGAAAACACCAGGTTGTTTTCGTGGAGCGCGGGCGTGTCGGCCACAAAGGCGCCGCGCCCGCGCTCGGTGCGCACCAGGCCCTCATCAACGAGTACCTTAAGGGCGTGGCGCACGGTGCTGCGCGACAGCCCCGATTCGTCCATGAGTTCCATCTCGGACGGCAGCTTGTCTCCGCGTGCGTAGATACCGGCGGCGATGCGGTCACGCAACATGCCCGCCAAGCGCTCGTATTGGCTCAGTTTCTTTTTAGACGAAGCGTTCATGTGATCAACCTGTATCTAACTTGTATGCGAGTCTAATCAAGCATGTATTCAATACAACAACAAAACTGCTGGTAACGAGAAGTCGAAAACCTTACCAGCAGAATTTCTAAGTCAAATATAGCATACAACTAGTCGACATAACCAAAACATGTATGTAACTTGTATGCCATCGAGAGCATCAAACGAGAAGAAAGGCTGATGCACGATGACTACTCAGGAACAGGTTAAGGATGTCGTCTCCCAGGTTTTGGCTGACAAGGCAGACAAGGGCGGCATCAAGCGCGTCGTGTGGATTGGCACCGGCGGATCCAACGGCGGCAACTATCCTGCCCAGTACTTTATGGAGCACGAGGCCACGCAGGTCGTGAGCTCCAGCTACACCAGCAACGAGTTCGTGCACGCAACCCCCGCCTACGTTAACGAGAACACCCTGGCCGTCGTCGTGTCCATGCGCGGCACCAAGGAGACCATCGTCGCCGCCCAGGTCGCCAAGGACCACGGCGCCAGCACCATCGCCATCTATGTTGACGAGTCCGGCCTCACCGAGGTCTGCGACTACAAGATCCAGTACGACAGCTTGGCCGTCGACGAGTCCTGCATGGGCCGTACCAACTCCGCCGTCGTGACCATGATCGCCATGGAGCTCACGCAGCAGACCGAGGGCTATGCCGAGTACGAGACCGCTATGGCCGCCTTCGACCTGGTTGACCCCATCTATCGCAAGGCCGTCGAGTACACCCGTCCGCTTGCCGCCAAGTGGGCCGAGCAGAACGCCGACAAGCCCTGCATTAACGTCATGGCCCAGGGCCCGCTCTTTGGTGCTGCCTACGTCTTTAGCATCTGCAACGTGCAGGAGATGCTGCAGATCGACTCCTGCACCATCAACACCTGCGACTTCTTCCACGGCCCCTTCGAGATCCTGGACAAGCGCACCTCGCTGTTCCAGCTCATCAGCGTCGGCCGCAGCCGCTGCAACGACGAGCGCGGCATCCGCTTCGTCAACCAGTACGGTGGCGAGCGCGTCTATCAGCTCGACGCCAAGGAGCTCGGTCTCAACGACATCAAGGACAGCGTGAGCGAGTACTTCAACCACCTGATCTTCGCCCCGATCCTCAACAATGTGTACATGCGCGCGCTCTCTGCCGTCACGCACAAGGACTACATGACGCGCCGTTACATGTGGAAGCTTGAGTATTAGTTACGCGGTTTTACCAAACGCCGTAACGGCTCGACGCTGCAAACCCACCTGAGCGGCAATCTGCCTTTCAGCTTCAGCGGCATGACCAGAAGGTCAATGCCGCTTCGCTTCAAGGCACCTTGCTCGCTCAGGTGGGTTTTCGCTGGCGTTGCCAAAGCATCGGCGTCGCCTTGGCCCAGATGCGGCACTTGGAGACGTTCGGCACTTGGGGACAGTCCTAGTCATTGGGGACAGGTTACTTTGCACCAAGTTGTCGCATATGAACCTGACCCCTTTGCACCAATGGGTTGTAGCGGTAGAGCAGATTTTTCCGCTCGCCGATTTGTGTCTTGAAAAATGTATATAACGACTATAACGTAGTGTGAAACATATTGGAAACAATACCGAGGAGGCTGCGTTGAAGAAAAGCAATCTGGGCTATGTGCTGGTGCTGATCGCCGCGCTTATGTGGGGCAGCATCGGAATCTTTGTAAACGGCATTGCGGCCATGGGCGTTTCGTCCCAGAGCATGGCGGCCTTTCGCTTGTTGGTCGGAGCGCTTATCTTGGCGCCGGTTCTGATGTTTATGGGCTGCCGTCCGGGTGAGGGGTCTACCGTGGCTCAGGGTCCGCTGGCCCTGTTCAAGGCAAGCCCTAAAGAGCTTGTTCCCTGCGCACTTGTCGGTATCGTCGGTTTGGCCGCCGCTAACACCTGCTATTACGAGTGCATGGGCGAGGTGGGCATGTCCACGGCCTCGGTGCTGCTCTACACCTCGCCGGTGTTTGGCGTCGCGCTCGGCCGCGTGCTTTATCGCGAGGACGTGACCCCTAACAAGCTCGTTGCCATTGTCTTTAACATCGTTGGCTGCGTGCTTGCGGTGACCAATGGCGACCTTTCCGGTTTTCATTTTTCGGTTTGGGGCGTCACGTCGGGCGTGATTGCAGGCCTTTGTGGTGCGTCGCTCGCGGTGTTTAGCCGAATAGCAACCAAGACGGTCCACCCGCTGGCTGTCACGTTTTGGGGCTTTGTTTTTGGCGGTGCGGTTATGGCAGCTATCGCGGCTCCGTGGCCAGATGTCGCCGCGGCAATGTCGCCACAGCTGCTGCTGTTGTTCCTTGGCTTTGGACTCATCCCCACAGCCGTGGCCTACATCTTATATATGCAGGGTCTGTCCATGGGGCTCGAGACGTCGAAAGTTCCCGTCGTAATGTCATTCGAGACGGTCGTCACCGTACTGGTGGGCATTGGTGTCTATGCCGAGCCCGCCGGCGCGATCAAGGTCCTGGGCATTGTGCTGGTGCTCGCGTCCATCCTGATTATGAACACCGACTTCTCCAGGCTGCGCAACAGTGTGTTTGTCGGTCATGTCGTTGAGAGCATGACCTTTAAGCCCAATGCGTGGTGGACGGAGAAATCGCAGGACATGGATCTGTTCCGCGAGCGCACCGGCATCGCGCTGGAGCCCACCGTGCAGGAAAGCCCCTGGTACTTCGTGCGATAGGGGATTGGCGCGGCGTCTGATCTGGGGTTATCCAGCCAGCGCCGGCCTACCCAGCCCCAACGTTTCGATTACGTTAAACCCGTCAACGGTCGATTTTCACCCGCGAGCGGTCTTTATACTAATTAGCAATATCCGCAACGTATAAGACGTTATAATGACCATAACGAAAAGGAGGAGGCAAGATGAATCAGATCATTCTCGCATCTCATGGCGGCCTGGCCGCAGGCGCCAAAGACACGCTCGAGATGGTTCTCGGCGACGTGTCGAACGTCCACGTCGTGTCGCTTGCTCGTGACGACAAGGAGCCCATCACCAATAAGGTGGACGCCATGATCGCCACGTTCAACGCGGACGACACCGTCTATGTGCTGACCGATATGCTCGGCAGCTCGGTCAACAACAGCATGGTCGAGCTTTCCAAGAACGGCACGAAGTTCACGGTTGTCAGCGGTTTCAACATCCCGCTGGCGCTCACGCTCGCTATGAGCCCCGTCCCCGTCAAGGGTGCCGAGCTCGCGGCCCTCATCAACGAGGCCCGCACCGGTCTGACCAACCCCAACGCACCGATCGAGGCTGCCGCGGCTCCCGCCAAGAAGGCCAAGGCGCCCCGTCACAGCTCCGGTCCCGCCAAGATCGTCCTCGCACGTCTTGACTACCGTCTGCTGCACGGCCAGGTCGTCTTTACCTGGACCACCAAGGTTCAGGCCGAGCGCATCATCGTCGTCGACAACGCTGCCGCCAACGATGACATCAAGAAGGGCGCTCTTAAGCTGGCCAAGCCCCAGGGCGTGCGTCTGAACGTCTTCACCGTCGAGCGTGCCCTCGCCAAGATGGACAAGCTCAACACCCTCGGCGAGCGCGTCATGTTCGTCTTTGGCAACACTGCCGAGATGCTGCAGTTCTGCCAGGGCTACAAGCTCGACGCCATCAACCTGGGCGCCACCGCCAACCACGACGGCGCCGATCAGGTCGGCGGCAAGGACAGCTCCGTCTTCCTCGACGCCACCCAGAAGGCCGACGTCAACCAGCTGCTCGACATGGGCATCAAGCTCTATGTTCAGCAGACCCCTACGTATCAGAGCGTCGACATCGACGCCAAGCTGTAATCAACCAGGCTTTTGCCTGACTGAAAGGAGAAGGGTATGAATACGTTCATCAGTGCGGTGCTCGTCGGCCTCGTCGGCGTGTTCTGCATGTGGGACTCCCGCCTGCTCGGTCGTCTTAACTTCGAGCAGCCCCTCGTTGGCGCTACGCTCGTCGGTCTGCTGCTGGGCGATGTGCCCACCGGCCTTGCCGTCGGTGCCGCCGTCGAGCTCGTGTCCATGGGCCTGGTGCAGGTCGGCGCCGCCGTTCCGCCCGATATGGTCCTGGGCGGCATCGTGGCCGCTGCCTTTGCGTGCCTGACCGATGCTTCCGCCGAGACCGCCATGACGATCGCCATCCCGGTCGCCGTCCTGGGTCAGCTTCTCGGCATCGTGTTCCGTTCCATCATCGCCGCCCTCACCCATGTGGCAGATAGCGCGATCGATAACGGAAAGTTCAAGACCGCCTACCGTATGCACATCTGCGCCGGCTCCGGTCTGTACGCCGTCATGTACTTCCTGCCGATCTTCCTCGCCGTCTTTGTTGGCACCGACCTGGTTCAGGCCATCGTCAACATGGTTCCCGAGTGGCTGTCCACCGGTCTTAACGTTTCGACCAAGATCATGACCGCCTACGGCTTGGCCCTGCTGCTCACCATGATGATCAAGAAGGGTATGACTCCGTTCCTGTTCATCGGTTTCCTGCTCGCCGCTTACCTCAACCTGTCCGTCATCGCGGTCGCTCTGATCGGTGTGTGCCTGGCTGTCGTCTTCATGGGCTTCAAGTTCAACGGTTCCCATGCAGCCGCCGGTGTCGATTCCGACTACGATCCGCTCGAAGACGACGAAGACTAAGGAGGAACACACTATGGCAACCGCAACCAAGGACGTGTCCCTGAACAAGAAGGTCAGCCAGTTCTTCTGGCGCTCCTGGGCCATCCAGGCCTCTTGGAACTACGAGCGTCAGATGAACATGGGCTTCCTCTACGGCATGGTTCCCACGCTCGATCGCCTCTATCCGGATGAGTCCGACCCCAAGCAGCTCGCTGCTAAGAAAGAGGCTTACCACCGTCACATGGCGTTCTACAACTGCACCCCGCAGACGAGCGCTTTCATCCTGGGCCTCTCCGCCTCCATGGAGGAGGAGTACGCCAAGGATCCCGAGAACTTCGACCCCGATTCGATCAACGCGGTCAAGACCTCCCTCATGGGTCCGCTTTCCGGCATCGGTGACTCCTTCTTCCAGGGCACCATCCGCGTTATCGCCTTTGGTCTGGGCGTTCAGCTGGCTCAGCAGGGCTCCATCATGGGCCCGATCCTGGCCATGCTCATCTCCATCGTCCCCTCCGTGCTGATCACTTGGTTCGCAGCCAAGATGGGCTATCAGGGCGGCCACGAGTACCTGAGCAAGCTTCAGGGCGGCGACCTCATGGAGAAGCTCATGTATGTCTGCGGCATCGTGGGCCTTATGTCCGTGGGCGGCATGATCGCTACGCTGATCGGCGCCACCACCCCGCTGCAGTTCGCTGAGGGTACCGTCGTTATCCAGGACATCCTGGACGGCATGATGCCGCAGATGATCTCCCTCGGCCTCACCGGCCTTATGTACTGGCTCATCAAGAAGAACGTCAACACCGGTTGGCTTCTCGTGATCGCCATCGTGGGCGGCATCGCCCTCTCCGCGGCCGGCATCCTGGCCTAGTCGCGACCAAGCGTCTAACCGCTTTCCCCCGGGGGCCTGCCTGACATCCCATACCCCAGGCAGGCTCCCATCCCTATACGTGACAATAGGCCAGTCCCTTTGTCGCATCTTCAACGGACCGGCGATTCGGTCCAAATCACGGTAACCCTGCGTGCGCCCGGCAAAGTGGCGCCGCAAAAATCGAAAGGAATGTGTCAGATGTACGAGATCGATCTTAACCTCCCTAAGCAGATCGTCGCTGACGTCCTGTCCGACCACGAGATTCACAGCGTCGCTTTCGTCGGCTGCGGTGCTTCCATGTCTGACCTGTACCCCGCCAAGTACTTCCTGGCCAACAACACGGACAAGCTGAACGTTCAGATCTTCACCGCTAACGAGTTCAACTACGATACGCCTTCCTGGGTCAACGAGCACACCTTCGTGATCACCTGCTCCCTCGGTGGCTCCACGCCCGAGACCGTCGAGGCCAACAAGACCGCCAAGAAGCACAACTGCCCGGTCGTCTCCCTCACCAACAAGCCTGGCTCCGCTCTGACCGTCGACGCCGACCACGTTATCGTTCACGGCTTCCACGCCAACTACGCTGCCAAGTGCGAGAAGCCCGGCTATGCCATCGCTCTTGCTCTCGAGATCCTTCAGCAGACCGAGGGCTATGACCACTACGAGGACATGATCACCGGCCTCACCAACATCTTCGATCTCTGCGAGAACGCCGCTCAGCACTGCAAGAAGCTCGCCAAGAAGTTCGCCGAGGACTTCAAGGACGACAAGATGATCTACTTCATGGCTTCCGGTGCCTCCGAGAAGATGGCTTATTCTCACGCCGCCTTCCTGTTCACCGAGATGCAGTGGATCGACGCCGCCGCCTACAACACCGGCGAGTACTTCCACGGCCCGTTCGAGGTTTCCACCGAGGGTAAGCCCTACGTCTTCTTCATGTCCGATGGCGCTACCCGTCCGATGGACGCCCGCGCCCTCACCTTCCTTGAGCGCATGGGCGCCAAGGTCGCTCTGATCGACTCCAAGGACTACGGCCTGGCTGACGCCGTGCCCGCGAGCGTCGTCACCTACTTCAACCCGCTGCTGCACCTCGCCGTTATGCGCGAGTACGGCAACCAGATCGCCGAGGCCCGTCAGCATCCGCTGACCATGCGTCGCTACATGTGGAAGCTTTCCTACTAATCACAAGTAAGTAGACCTTACGGGTTGATTGAGAGGGGATGGGGTTTGCGCCCCATCCCCTTTTTTGCTCTGGGGAGGGCGTGTCTGTCGCGTCGCAAATCCCAGATAAAACCTACCAAAATAAACCTGTCCCTTTTTGGCAGGTGGGAGGAGATGCGTATGATCAAGGCAGTGCTGTTTGACATGGACGGCGTGCTGGTCGATACCGAGTGGTTCTACAACCGTCGTCGCGTGGCGTTTATGGAGGAGAAGGGCTTTCACTTTGACGAGATCCCCGATCTTTCGGGGTCTAACGAGCCCGCCATTTGGAAGTCGCTGGTACCTGACGATGTTGAGCTGCGCGAGCGCCTGCGCGTGGAGTACAAGCAGGTCTACAGCCCAGACCATCCCGTTCCGTATGCCGAGCTGCTCAACGAGCAGACGGAGCCGGTGATGCGCAAGCTGCACGAGCGCGGCGTGAAGTGCGCCATCGCAAGCTCGTCCTATCGCGAGCTCATTGACGAGCTGGTGGGGATTGCCGGTATCGCCGACGTGCTGGACTACACCATCAGCGGTCACGAGTGCAGTGCGTTTAAGCCCGACCCCGAGATCTACCTGCGTGCCATGGAGGCGCTGGGTGTGGAGCCTACCGAGTGCCTGGTTATCGAGGACTCGCCTTTGGGCATCGAGGCTGGCAAACGTTCCGGCGCCCGCGTCCTGGCACTGCGCCCGCACGAGGGCGTCAACCTCGATCAATCGCGAGCCGATGCCGTTATTGATAATCTGACCGACATTTTGGCCGCTTTGTAGTGTCAATCCGCCGCGAGAAGCACGGGTTCAAACGTTTTTTGCGGTGGACTGGCTCAATTTGGTTTCGATTTTGATCCGTTTGGCTTCGATTCGGACTAAGTGAGTAGACTTTTTGGTGCAGGACGAGCACAAAGCGCATCTGCTCTAGTAAAACCGCAGGTCACAGGGGTGGCGGTTTTGGGTGTGCTCTGCAGGTCGCGTAAAGTCTACTCACTTGTAATTTGGGCCTTTGGTCGTGGGGTTGCTGGTCCCGCTTTGGTTGTCGAGAGAGGGTGAATTGAAGCGCCCCCGCACGCTCCATGCTACAATCGCGGACATACCCCACAACTACATCTGCCTTCGAAAGGAGCCTGCGTGGCGAACGCCATCGATCAGCTCACGGACCGAGTGCTCGTACTCGGCCGCCTCACCATCGTCCGCCGCGCTATTACTGCCGTGGCGGTCACGATTTCCGCCGTTCTCCAGACATTCCTGATCCAGGCGTTCATTCAGCCCGCCGACTTGCTTCCGAGCGGCCTCACCGGCGTTGCGGTCCTGCTCGATCGCGTTACCTCGCTGGGCGGCGTTCACATCGACATCTCGCTCGGCATGCTTGCGCTCAACATTCCCGTGGCGCTCCTATGCTGGAGCGGCATTAGCAAGCGCTTCGTCATCTTCTCGATGATGCAGGTCGTGCTCTCGTCGCTGTTCCTCAACGTCTTTCACTTCGCTCCATTTTTGGGCGACAAGATTATGCTCATCATTTTTGGCGGCGTGGTCTCGGGTCTGGGCGCTGCCATCGCGCTAAAGTCCGGCGCATCTACCGGCGGCACCGACTTTATCGCGCTGTGGGTCTCCAACCACACGGGCAAGACCATCTGGGGCGTCATCTTTGGTTTCAACTGCTTTATCCTGGCGATCTTTGGTTTTATGTTTGGCTGGGACAAGGCGGCGTATTCCATCGTGTTTCAGTTTATTTCGACCAAGACCATCGACAGTTTCTATCGTCGCTACGATCGCGTGACGCTGCAGATCACGACGCGTAAGGCAGATGAGGTCATGACCGCCTATGTTGACCATTTTCAGCATGGCATTAGCTGTGCCGAGGTCATTGGCGGATACAGCCGCGAAAAGATGTACCTGCTGCACGCCGTTGTCTCGACCTACGAGAGCCAAGACATTATCAAGCTGGTGTGCGACATTGATCCCGATGCCGTGATCAATGTGTTCCACACGCTCAACTTTGTGGGCGGCTGGTGGGGCGGTCATGTCGACGAGCCCATGCCCACGGCCGTTCCCGATCCCGACAAGCCCGCACGCATGGCCAGCAGGCAGGCGCGCCTCAGTGAACAGGACAGCCTGCAGCAGGACGACGGCAAGTAGGGTTTTGGCATTTTGCTGGCCTGACGCAATCCTGTCCGCTTGAGCCTCCCGAAAGCCTCGCTGCTTTCGGGAGGCTCTCGTTTGCCTAGATAAAACCTGCCAAAATGAAGCTGTCGCTTTTTGGTAGGGAGGGTGTATCGTTTTATCAATATGAGGTAACATGAAACTAGACGTTATATACGTATTAGTTATTTCAATATTTCGATAAGAGTAATCAGATATGCCTGCGCCCAAAAATGCACCGCTTTACCAGCAGATTTACGACGAGATCAAGGACGCGATCGAGAAAGGTGTTTATGCACCCAAGGAGCGTATTCCGTCCGAGCTTGAGCTAGCCGAGCAGTACGACGTGAGCCGCATTACGGTGCGCCGCGCCGTCGAGGAGCTGTGCTCCGATGGCTACCTGGTTAAGCAGCAGGGCCGTGGCACTTTTGTCTCCACGCCGCACATCAACCGCCAGTTCCACGCTTCGACGCTGCAGACGTTTACCGCGCTGTGTGCCGATAATGGCATGAAGGCGGGCGCGCATGTGGTCGATCGCCAGATTGTGCCGGCACGTCAAAACGAGATGGAGTTCTTTGGCCTGCAGAAGGACGCGCTGCTGCTGCACATCAAGCGCGTGCGTACAGCCGACGGCGAGCCCATCTTTGAGGAGAACATCTTTGTGCCGTTTGACGCCTACCGTGAGCTGTTGACGGCCGATCTTGAGGACAAGTCGATTTTTGCCGAGGTCGAGCGTGTTGGCGGAACGCCGATTGTCTCGGTTGGCTACCGCACGGTCGAGGCCGTTCGTGCCAATACCGAGCAGGCGGCCGAGTTGGGTATTGCTCCGCACGATCCCCTGCTCAACCTGCGTGCCAGCTTTACCGGTCCCAATGGAGAGCCGGTCCTGATGGGTAAGCAGTACTACGTGGGATCGCGCTACGTTATGGTCATGTAAGTTACGCGGTTTTACCAAACCGCGTAACGGGCCGACGCTGCAAGCCCGCCAGAGCGGCAATCTGCCTTTCAACTTCGGCGGCATGACCAGAAGGTCAATGCCGCCTCGTTTTAAGGCACCTTGCTCGCTCTGGCGGGCTTTCGCTCATATGACCCAATCCGCTGTCAAGAGCCACAATGGCCCCGCCGACCGCTTGCAATCGGTCGGCGGGGCCTGCCGTTGAACCCGTCCCGGTCCGCCCCCGGCATGTCGTCGACGCCTTCGGCTCAGTCTCATATCCGCGGATACCGTTCTGTCGGCCCGCACTCCATTCCTTCGGCGGGGTTCCCCAAGTCTGTCGAGGCGCATGCGGAGGGCTCCGCGCGCACAGCGAAATAGGGGGTATCCCCGAAGGCCGCCCGGCTCGCCGGGACGGGGGCTATGTCTATTCCGCGCCCTCCCGGC